>NZ_JBMDXJ010000182.1:0-32950 GCF_048594945.1 Pseudactinotalea sp.
GCAGCTCGAGCGCGCCTTCCGCCACACCCACGACAAGGTGACCCGCCACGCCGCCCGCCTCGCGCAGATCGAGTGCGACGGCATCCGCACCATGCTGCAGAGCCCTGACGGGCCGTGGACAGTGGTGCCCTGGAGCACCCCGGTGGCGGGAAGCGAGCTGCGCATCCTCCCCGCCGACCCGGCCCGGGTTCGTCGCGCAGCACTCACCGAGCCGTGGGAAGCGCCGATCAGGGCCAAGCAGCTGGGAGGCTGAGGCGGTGGCCGCTTGGGCGATCAGGTCACATCAAGAAGAGTGACGCCCGGTGCACCACCGTAGATGCCGTGACGCGCCATCAGCGGGACCTCTGTCGCGATCGCCGAAGCAGCGATCCACCTGTCGCCGGTGTGGCCTGATCAGCGATCAGCGGTCCTGCTGACACTCGGCGTCCTGCTCCTGGCGTTGTCGGCGCTGACGACGCCCAGGTCGCGGGGGTTGTCCCGATGAGCGCAGGATTCTGCCTCGAGCCAGCATCAGCGAGCCCTGTGCAGAACGCCTTGGCCGGAGTCGTCGCGACAGTGGATGAGTCCCGAGTGAGAAGACTGTTCGCTATCGGCATAGAACATCTGTTCGTTTATCCTGTAGTATCGGGATATGGAGCTGACGACGAAGTCGAGGGTGGTGGAACTGCTTGAGCAGGCCCACGGTGCCCTGACCGCGGCCGTCGGCGAGGTGGGCTCGATGACCGAGCTGGGAGATAACGCGCTGGCACAAGCGATGGAGCTGAGTGCCGGGATCGCCCGGCTCGCGGACACTGCGATGGTGCGCACCGTGGAGGCGGTGAACGAGCAGGCACGCCTGGCTGAGCCCGGGGAGGCATTGGCCAGCCGTTACGGCATGCGTGACGCCGCCACGTTGTTGATGGCCGCCACCGGAGCGAGCCGTCGCACCGTGACGAGGTGGCGCCAGGTAGGAGCCGCAACAGCTCCGCGGACCATGGGCTCGTCGGGGATACTGCCACCACTGTTCCCTCACATGGCCGAAGCGCTCTCCCGTGGCGCGGTGAGCCTGGACCAGTCCCTGGTGATCCGCCAGCACGTGCAGCAGGCCGCGCCGCGCGCCCACCCGGATGACCTCGACGCCGCGGAGCGTGCGCTGGTTGCCTCCGCCGTCGGGTTCGCATCGCACAGCCCGGATGAGCACGGGGATGAGCCACCGCCGCACGACTGTGGTCAGGCCGAGGCGCCGATGTCACCGGAACTGTTGGCCGTGCAGGCTCGAGCATGGCGCGATGCCATCGACTGCGACGGGCCGGAGCCGGCATACGAGGAGCTGCGGAGACAGCGCTCGTTCACGTTCGGCCAACGCACCGACGGCATGTGGGTCGGCAGGTTACTGCTGCCGACCGATCAGGGAGAGGCGCTGCGCCTGGCACTGGATGCGCACAACGCCCCGCGAACGCTCGCCCGGCACACCGAAGATCCGGCGGCCAGCTCCGGAGCGGGCTCACTTGAAGCCGCCGAGGCGGCAATGGGACCAGCGAGTACAGGCGCATCGGCCACGGACGAGAGCGAGATCCGGACCGACCGAGTAGCCAGCCAGCACTGCGCGGACACCGACTGCGGCGAGCAGCCCCGCGCGGACCACGCGGCCGTGGATGAGGCGCAACGTGGCACGGGACTTGCGCGCCGCGGGCAGCGCGACGACCGCACTACGGCGCAGCGTCAGGCGGACACGCTGGTCGGCCTGATCTCAGCCGCTGCCGCCGACGCCAGCTCCCCACGGATCGGCGGTGAGGCAGCCACACTCATGGTGACGATCACCGAGTCCGAGCTCGACAAGCACGCCGCCGGGCAGCGCGGCATCGCCCACCTCGCCAGCACCGGCGAGCCGGTGCCCGCACACGTTGCGGCCAGAGTCCTCTGCGATGGCTACCTGCAGGCATGCGTCCTCGACGACGCTGGGCTCCCGCTCAAGCTCGGGCGAGCCAGACGCTCGCACACGCGACATCAACGCCGCGCGATCCTTGCCGCCTACCCGGGCGGCTGCCAGAACGCGGGATGCCACGCGCCACCCGGCTTCACCGAGATCCATCACCCGGTGTGGTGGTCGGAGGGCGGCACCACTGACACCGACAACGGCATCCCGCTATGCCAGCACTGCCACACCGAGGTGCACGCCGGGCGCCTGCGATGCGTGCGCGACACTGACGGCCGCTGGCGAGCCGCACCTACCCTTCAGCTACGGCAGTGGGACTGGGGCCGACTCACAGCATGATCTCCGCTCCGCCGCGCTGTCGTACGGTGAATCCGTGTCGAGGAACGCTCAGCAGCACGGTTCGCGGCTGGTTCTGATGCGGCGTGGCGCCCCCGTCTCCTCGATGGTGGGCCTGTGGATCGGGACGGCGGTCGCCTTCCTCGCGATCCTGGGCCGGTTCGGATCCGAGGGGTTCGACGGCGAGCGCACCGGGCTGGGATTCACGATCGCCGTCGGGGTGTTCGTGGTCGGGATGCTCGCAGCGCTGTGGTTCGCTCGCCCGCGCGACGGCGCCCTCTGGGATCTCGATCAGCGCACGATCACCGACCGGCAGGAGGTCATCGGATTCGACGGGATCCACCGCGTGATCGTGTGCACCGGAGCCCGCGGCTACTACGGGCTGCTGTTCTTCGGCGCGGACGGTCCGATGCCGCGGCTCTCGATCCGGGTCGACTCCAGGAAACAGCCCCCGCCCACCGCCTGGCGCGCAGTCCGCGAGCTGCTCGCCTCGCCCCACGCGCCCTCCCTCGAGGGGTACGGCACACCGCGGATCTCGGCCAAGAACTTCGTCACGTCGCCCCCGATCTCCGCGACGCGGGGCTCGTTCGCCGTGAAGATCCTCGACGCCCAGATCGGCTGGATCGACCAGGGCGGCGACCCGCGCGCCAGCGGGGCGCCGATCGAGGCATTCCGGGTGAGTGGCCATCACGGCTCATGAGAGGGCATCTCCGTGGTGGGCCGCGCATGCCGTCAACGTCGAGGACCGGCGCCACCGCCGCCGTCGAGATCCTCGACCACCAGCTCACCTGGATCGAGCAAGGAGGCGACGCCGTCGACGTCGCCTCCCCGATCGAGCAGCTCAGACTGCGCCCGTCAGCCGCGCGGCGCTCCGCTGTCGCGAGTAGCGCGTCGCGGACCACGGCGGCGCCCGCCGCCGGCGGGCGCGCTCGGCGCTGACGATCCGCCGGCGCTCGACGATGACCAGGCCACCGTGCTGCCGCCGCTCGTCTGCGCACCTGGGCGCCCCTGGCCAGCGGTGCCACCGCTGCGGCGGCGCCGGTTTCGGCTGCGGCCAGAACCCTGCGACCCGCCCTGGGGGGACCCTCCGTGGCCACCGCCTCGGCCCTCATTCGGGCGACCGGAGCGGCGACCACCACCGGAGCGCGGCGCGCGCGCGGCAGGCTCGCCACGACCGGCCGGCGCGGCCGGCGCCGTCGGGGCGACCCGAGGCGCGACCTCGCCGATCAGCGGGGCCAGGTGCTCGGCCGTCGGGTGCACCGGCTGCGCCGCGATCTTCGCAGCACGCGCGAGCGACCGAAAGTCACCGCGCTCCTCGGGCATCACGATCGTCACCACATCACCGCCGGAACCCGCACGCGCGGTGCGGCCGGAACGGTGCAGGTACGCCTTGTGCTCGGCCGGCGGGTCCACGTGCACCACGAGCTCGACGTCGTCGACGTGGATGCCGCGCGCCGCGATGTCGGTCGCCACGAGCACGCGCACGCCACCGGTGCTGAACGCCTCGAGGTTCCGCTGCCGCGCGTTCTGGGACAGGTTGCCGTGCAGGTCCACCGCGGGGATCCCCGCCGTGGTCAGCTGCTTCGCGAGCCGCTTGGCCTGGTGCTTGGTGCGGGTGAACAGCAGCCGCCGGCCGGTACCGGACGCCAGCTGCTCGACCACCTCACGCTTCTGCTCCTTGCCGCCCACCGTGAACACGTGGTGCGTCATGGCCGCCACCGGCGAGGAGGCGGGATCGACCGAGTGCGTCACCGGATCGGACAGGTACCGCTTGACCAGCACGTCCACGCCGTTGTCCAGCGTGGCGGAGAACAGCATCCGCTGGCCGCCGCGCGGGGTCTTGTCCATGATGCGCTTGACGCCGGGGAGGAAGCCGAGGTCGGCCATGTGGTCGGCCTCGTCGAGCACGGTGATCTCGATCTCGTCGAGCCGCAGCGCACCCTGGCCGAGCAGGTCCTCGAGCCGGCCGGGGCAGGCGATCACCACGTCGACACCGCGCGCGAGCGCCTGCACCTGCGGGTTCTGACCCACGCCACCGAAGATCACGGTGTGCCTCAGCCCCGCCGCCTCGGCGAGCGGCGCGAGAGTATCGGCGATCTGCGAGGCCAGCTCGCGAGTCGGTGCGAGGACCAGGGCGCGGGGCATGCGCGACTTGGCCCGGCCGCCGTCGGCAAGCCGAGCGACCAGAGGGAGCGAGAACGCGAGCGTCTTGCCCGAGCCGGTACGACCGCGACCGAGCACATCCCGGCCCCGCAGGGTGTCGGGGAGGGTCGCCGCCTGGATGGGGAATGGTTCAGTGATGCCGCGCTTGCTCAGCGAGGCCACCAGGGATGCGGGCACGCCGAGCGCGCCGAAAGTCATGCTGGACACAGAGATGTGTTGCCTTCTACTTGGGGTTCACCGCAGTGGAGTCACTGGTGCAGCCAGGCAAGACGCCGGCGCATTCGGAACCGCGATGCCACGGGCGAACGCCCGCTGACCTCCATTGTCGCAGATCAGCGGCACCCTTGCGCCTGCTGTGGCGGGCGTCACGATTCCTCGAGCGGGATCACCAGCTGCGTCATCCCCGAGTCGGTAAGCAGGTAGGAGTCCGTGACGACCGCCGACCGCAGGGCCGCGTCATATCTCGTGCTCTCCCCTGTGCGCGGGTCGACCAAGAGCGCGACGAACCTCGTGTTGCCGTCCTCGTCCTCGACTCGCTGGTCGGTGACCAGCAGCCTCTCGACGCCGTCGGCGTCAAGACCGGCGATGTCCTCCCACCGCACGCTGAGGTCGCCGTTGCGCCACAGCACCTCGCCCGTGACGACGTCGACGCCCATCAGCCCCCATCCGTCGGAGAGCACCACCACGCCGTCGGAGATCCACGCACGCAGATCGTCCTGCTGCGCTTCGGCCTCGACCCGCCAGAGCTCAGTCCCCGAGGCGTCGACGAGCATGTAGACCGCCTCGCGATCAGACCACGCCTGCTGGTCCTCGAACCCGTAGAGCACGGTCCCGCTGCCACCATCGGGCAAGGAGTGCCCACCGATGGCCACCCATCTGCCCTCACTAGGTGCGATCGATCCGCCGAGATGCCCGTCCTCAGCGTCCACCGTGACGACCGCCGACTGCTGCTGCTCGAACCAGCCGGACGTCACCAGCCCGACGTTGCTCGAGGACACGGCGAGGTCCTCGCCTTCAGTGATCATCGAGGAGACCTCGTGCTCCAGCGGCCCGGTCCACACCTCGTCACCGGCCACGGGATCGAGGCGAAGCAGCGCGGAGGTGCTCTGCTCGTCGTCGCCCTCTTCGCTCCGCAGCGCGACGGCGATGTCGCTCTCGCCGACCGCGGACATGGCGGTGATCGTGCCGTCGAGCCGCACGCACGAGAGCTTCTCACCCGTGCGCGGGTCGAAGGTCGTGAGGTCGGTGCGGCCGTCCTCCCGCTCCGCGAGCAGGCTGAAGCGGCCCTGGATCGTGCTGTACCCGCTCGCGTCGTGCGCGACACCCCACAGCGGCTCACCGGTGCGCGCGTCCGCCCCCACCCACGTGTGGTCGTAGTAGCCGTCGGCCTGCAGCACCACACCGCCGTCGAGCGGGTACAGCAGCGGGTCGTACGCGCCACTGTCGACGATGCCCGGGCTGGTCAGGCTCGGCTCAGCGAGTCCGGGCGGCAGATCGGTGAACTGCTCCGGGTCCACCCCCTGCTCGCGAACCTCCGGCGTCCCCCAGCGGATGATGTGCATGTCCGCGAGCTCACCGCCCTCGATCCGCTCCCAGCCGCCGCCGCAGGTCCACCCAGTGGCGTCGATCAGGCGGTTCACCCAGCCGAAAGCGAGCTGCGCCACCCCGAGTGCGGACACGACGGCGACGGTCACGCCGACCGCGATCCGACGGCGGCGGACCGCGACCCTTCGACGTTCCTCGACCTTGTGGTCGCGTGGCGTGATCCCCGACGGCGGCTCGCTCACCCGGCCCTCCCCCTCACCTGGCATCCAGTCAGGCTAGCGACCGCCCGCAGTCCGGACCGCGGCGACAGGCGTGCGCCGCGCGTGCCAGGGTGGGCGGTCATGACCATCCTGCTCACCGGTGACTCGATCACCGACGCCGGCCGTGACCGCTCCGACCTCGCGAGCCGGGGCTCCGGCTACGCCGCCCTCATCGGCGAGGCGCTGGCCAACGAGACCGTGATCAACACCGGCATCAGCGGCAACCGGGTGATCGACCTGCAGGCGCGTTGGGACGAGGACGTGCTCGCTCACGCCCCTGCGGTGCTGTCGATCATGATCGGCATCAATGACACCTGGCGCCGCTACGACAGCGACGACCCCACCCACGCCGAGGCCTACGCCACGGGATATCGCGAGATCGTCGCGCGAGCCCAGGCAGCAGGCGTCGAGCGGATCATCCTCATCGAACCCTTCCTTCTGCCGGTCACCGACGAGCAGTGGGCGTGGCGTGAGGACCTGGACCCGAAGATCCAGGCGGTGCGCCGGATCGCCGCTGAGCTCGGCACCGAGTACCTCGCGACCGATGGTCCCCTCGCGCAGCGTGCCGCCAGCCTGGGCCCAGCCGGTGCTTCCTCACTTGCTCACGACGGCGTCCACCCCACCCCCGAGGGTCATCAGTTCCTCGCGGACCTCTGGCTGGCTGCCTACCGCCGCGCCTGAGCCGAGTTTCAGGGTCCTGGCCAGGCCGCAGCGGAGCGCGCCGGTGCTCAGCCCGAGGCACCTCGCGGCTGCGGATCCGGTGCCGCAGCAGCACCAGCAGAGAAGTCGCCGGCGATCCCTCGCTCCGCCATCGCATCGATGAACCAGTCGGTATCCGCCGCCAGCTCCTCATCGCTGACGTGATCGGTAGCCACGACGGTGCCATTCCGCCCAGCCGTCCGCACCGGGGCCGCGGCCTCCGGCTCGCGATACGCGGGTGCCACCGTGTTGGGCGCCTGGGCAAGATCACCTGCGAGCCTGCGCACTGCTGGTGCGTGGCTCGCCCAAAGCCCCGCGCCGGCGCGGGCCGTAGACGAGCCGTTCCAGATTCACGGAAGAGGCAGTGGCGTGTGGACTCTGCGGATATCCCCGGCTCGGCCCATCGGGCGCCTGCGGGGTCGGCATCGTCAGTAGTGGCGCCCGCGCTGAGCTCGTTGGTTGTCGTCGAGTTCGTCGGGACTCTTCACGCAAGGAGGGCCGGGAGCGACATGCGCTCCCGGCCCTCCGCCGTCGTCGGTGACCTACTGGCCTGAGGCCTGAGCCTCACCCTCGGGACCAGACCCGGGTGCGGCGGCGGGGGCGCCGACGCTCACCGGCTCGACCTCGGTAGCGTCCGACACCGGGGCATCCTCGGTCAGCTGCTCCCACGGGACCCCGGTGAACGTGAACTCGCCCAGCAGGCCCTCGCCCTGCGCGTCCACGATCACCTTCTGGCCTGCCTTCAGCTCGCCGTACAGGATCGTCTCGGACAACTGGTCCTCGATCTCCCGCTGGATCGCGCGGCGCAGCGGCCGCGCTCCGAGCACCGGGTCGAACCCGCGCTCGGCCAGCAGCTCCTTGGCGGTCTCGGTGAGCTCGATGCCCATGTCGCGGTCGGCGAGCCTCGTGGCCAGCCGCGCCATCATCAGGTCGACGATCTGGAAGATCTCGTCCTTGCTGAGCTGCGGGAACACGATCACGTCGTCGACGCGGTTGAGGAACTCGGGCCGGAAGTGCTGCTTGAGCTCGTCGTTGACCTTGATCTTCATCCGGTCGTAGCTCGTGGACAGATCGCCACCGGCCTGGAAGCCGGTGAGCAGGCCCTTGCTGATGTCCCGGGTGCCGAGGTTCGTGGTCATGATGATCACGGTGTTCTTGAAGTCCACCTGGCGGCCCTGGGAGTCGGTGAGCTTGCCCTCCTCCAGGATCTGCAGCAGCGAGTTGAAGATGTCGGCGTGCGCCTTCTCCACCTCGTCGAACAGCACCACGGAGAACGGACGGCGCCGCACCTTCTCGGTGAGCTGGCCACCCTCTTCGTAGCCGACGTACCCGGGCGGGGACCCGAACAGCCGGGACACGGTGTGCTTCTCCGCGTACTCGGACATGTCGAGCTGGATGAGCGAGTCCTCGTCACCGAACAGGAACTCGGCCAGCGTGCGTGCCAGCTCCGTCTTTCCCACACCCGTGGGTCCGGCGAAGATGAACGAGCCACCGGGCCGGCGCGGGTCCTTCAGGCCGGCGCGCGTGCGGCGGATCGCCTGGGAGAGCGCCTTGATGGCCTCCTCCTGGCCGATGACCCGCTTGTGCAGCTCCTCCTCCATGCGGAGCAGGCGGCTGGACTCCTCCTCGGTGAGCTTGAACACCGGGATGCCGGTCGAGGCGGCGAGCACCTCCGCGATCAGCTCCTCGTCCACCTCGGCGACGTTGTCCATGTCACCGTTGCGCCAGGCCTTCTCCTTGTCGGCACGGTCGCCCACGAGCCGCTTCTCCTCGTCACGCAGCCGTGCCGCGCGCTCGAAGTCCTGGTCGTCGATCGCCGACTCCTTGCTGCGCTTGGCCTCGGCGATCTTGTCGTCGAGCTCGCGCAGCTCCGGCGGAGCGGTCATGCGGCGAATCCGGAGCCGGGCGCCGGCCTCGTCGATCAGGTCGATCGCCTTGTCCGGCAGGAACCGGTCGTTGACGTACCCGTCGGCGAGGTTGGCAGCCGCCACGAACGCGGCAACGGTGATCGTGACGCGGTGGTGCGCCTCGTACCGGTCACGCACACCCTTGAGGATCTCGATCGTGTGCGTCAGCGTGGGCTCAGCGACCTGGATGGGCTGGAACCGGCGCTCGAGCGCGGCGTCCTTCTCGATGTACTTGCGGTATTCATCCAGCGTGGTGGCACCGATGGTCTGCAGCTCGCCACGCGCCAGCTTCGGCTTGAGGATGCTGGCGGCGTCGATCGCGCCCTCCGCAGCACCCGCACCCACGAGCGTGTGGATCTCGTCGATGAACAGGATGATGTCGCCGCGCGTGGAGATCTCCTTGAGCACCTTCTTGAGGCGCTCCTCGAAGTCACCGCGGTAACGGGATCCGGCCACCAGCGCGCCGAGGTCGAGCTTGTAGAGCTGCTTGTCCTTGAGTGTCTCCGGCACGTCGCCACGGGCGATGTCCTGGGCGAGACCCTCGACGACGGCGGTCTTGCCGACGCCAGGCTCACCGATCAGCACCGGGTTGTTCTTGGTGCGGCGGCTCAGCACCTGCATCACGCGCTCGATCTCGTTGGAGCGCATGATGACCGGGTCGAGCTTGCCGTCGCGGGCGGCCTGGGTGAGGTTGCGCCCGAACTGGTCCAGCACCGCCGAGCCGGAGGGGGTGCCTTCGGCCGGTCCGCCGGCCGAGACGGTCTCCTTGCCGCCCTGGTGCCCGGAGATCAGCTGGATGACCTGCTGACGCACCCGGTTGAGGTCCGCGCCGAGCTTGGTCAGCACCTGTGCGGCGACGCCCTCGCCCTCGCGGATCAGCCCGAGCAGGATGTGCTCGGTACCGATGTAGTTGTGGCCGAGCTGCAGCGCCTCGCGCAGCGACAGCTCCAGCACCTTCTTGGCGCGCGGCGTGAACGGGATGTGCCCCACGGGCGCCTGCTGGCCCTCGCCGATGATGTCCTGCACCTGCTGACGCACGGCGTCGAGCGAGATGTTGAGGGACTCCATCGTCTTGGCGGCGATGCCCTCCCCCTCGTGGATCAGCCCGAGCAGGATGTGCTCGGTGCCGATGTAGTTGTGGTTGAGCATGCGCGCTTCTTCTTGCGCGAGCACGACAACGCGCCGAGCACGGTCCGTGAACCTCTCGAACATGACACTTCTCCCAACAGGCAGGTGCGGCTTGCGTCAAGGCTAACCACGCCGACCCCCTGGACCTGCCCGTGTTCGCCGCAGGCGGAGACGGTGTCGGGAACCAACCGCCGCTCAGGCGCCACGTACCTCACTGATTCGCTCCGGGTCCTCGTCCGCGAAGACGAGCGATGCCCGCTTGATCACCTGCAGCCCGTCCGAGACGTCCACCGCTGCGACGCCGGGCAGCCGGCCGACCTCGTCGGTGAGGAACCCATAGAGAGCGTCGTCGTCACCGACAGCGATCTCACCGCTGAGGTTGGAGAGTCCGGTCGTCGCCGCGATGTTCATGACATGAGGGTGCGCAGCCAGGGCATGCCCCACCGCCTCGAGGCGTGACGGAGTCACGCGCAGCCACAGCAGCGCCACCACGGGCTGTCCGATGAGCGCGGGCTGCACGACCGTACGAAGACGGAGCAGCCCGGACGACATCAGCGTCTCCACACGTCGGCGTGCCGTGGCGGGCTGGATGCCGAGCGCTGCGCCGAGGTCTCGCCACGTGCGCCGACCGTCATTGGCCAGCAGCGCCACCAAGGCGCGATCGAGCTCGTCGAGCCTGTGTGTGTCACCGGACGCGCCCTCGGTCCAGTGATCGAGCCGTTCGGTCCGCAGCCGAGCGAGGGTGGCCTCGGATACCCGGCCCGCGGCCCATCCATGCGGGGTGGAGAACCGCCGGATGATCTTCGCGGTCGAGCTGCCGACGACACCCGGCACCTTGGTCAGCCGCTCGTTGAGCAGCTCCATCAGGTGCCGGGTCGAGCGCACGTTCAGCTGTGCGGTGCAGTCCAGGTCACCGCCGACGACGGCGACGTACCCGGACTCGGACCATCGGGCCACCGCGCGAGCCACGTCCGCGCTCGCTCCGGGCAGGCACCGCAGCCGCAGGAAGACGGCGAACCCGATCCCCGCGTGCTGCTGGTCGATCACACTGACCACCCGGACCAGATTCTGCTCGATGAGCCAGGTCAAGCGCCGCGAGACCGTCGGTGCGCTCGTCCCGACGGCGGCAGCCAGGGCGCTGATCCGGCAGCGCGGATGTGCCAGCAGCGCTGCGACAATGTTGCGGTCCAGATCCACCAGTGCAGCAGTTTCACCCATGATGCTTCAGGATCCTATCGCTTTCGTTCAGATTGCTCATCGTTCTTTGCGTGCGACCTGAGGGCGCCTCACGATGCGTGAACGGATCTGAACGGAGCGACCTGCGAATGGGTGCAGTGACGTTGAGCGTCATCGGTGCAGGGCACCGCGGCGCGGACGCCTACGGCGACTACTGCTTGCGATTTCCTGACCGCGCCTCGGTGGTGGCGGTGGCCGAGCCGGACCCGGTGCGGCGCAGGCAGTTCGCCAGGCAGCACGGCATCGCCGCAGAGAACCAGTTCACCTCATGGGAGGAGCTGCTCGCTCGGCCACGCCTGAGCGACGGGCTCGTGATCGCCACACCGGACCGGCTGAGGGCCGGCCCCGTGGTCACCGGGGTGCGCCAGGGATACGCCCTGCTGGTGGAGAAGCCGTTCGCGCCCACCGAGGAACAGCTCGACGCGATGGCGTCGGCGATCACCGAGACCGGCGCCTTCGTGGGCGTCGCGCACGTGCTCCGATACACGAAGTTCTACGGTGCGGTGAAACGGCTGATCGACGACGGTGCGATCGGTCGACTCGTCCACATCGACCAGACCGAGGACATCGGATACTGGCACTTCGCGCACAGCTACGTGCGCGGCAACTGGGCCCGCGCGGAGGACTCCACCCCTATGCTGCTGGCGAAGTCGTGCCACGACCTCGACCTGCTCACCTGGCTGATCGACGAGCCCGCTGTCTCTGTCTCCTCGTCCGGCTCGCTCACCCACTTCACCGCCGACCACGCGCCGGACGGCGCGCCCGAGCGGTGCACCGACGGATGTCCGGCAGCGGGCACGTGCCCGTTCTACGCGCCGCGCCTGTACATCGAACGACTGCGCAGCCACGACACCTGGCCGGTGACCGCGATCACCTCGGATACGAGCCCGCAGGGCCGCCTCAGCGCACTGAAGACGGGACCGTACGGGCGATGCGTCTACCGCAGCGACAACACGCAGGTGGACCATCAGGTGGTGACGATCTCCTTCGGCTCCGGAGTGCTGGCCACCCTGCGGGTCGGGGCATTCACCGCCTCCAACACGCGCACGATCCGCGTGCTCGGATCGCACGGCGAGATCAGCGGTCGCCTCGACACCGGTGAGATCGAGGTCCGAACCTTCCTGCCGGCCCCGGGTCAGGGAGTCCATGAGTGGTCACGCTGGGATCGGGACGCCGAGGGACGATCCGGTTTGCCTGACGACGCGACATGGAGGATCCTCGCCGGGCCCGCCACGGACCCCGACAGGGATGAGAGCCTCGGCCATCGGGAGAGCGACGGGCACGCCGGCGGCGACGACGGCCTGATGCACGAGTTCGTCGAGCAGCTGAGACGTCGCCAAGCAGGCGAGACTGCGAAGCTGCCCACACACCTGCGCGACGCCGAGCGAAGCCACCGCATCGCGTTCGCCGCCGAACGTTCCCGCCACTCCGGCCAGACCGTGGAGCTCACGACATGACCACCGACCTCGACGCCGCCGCGGGGGCGCGGCTGGCCGAGCGCGTGCTCGGTCACGCACACGGGATCGAGATCTCCGCACTCGACGGCGGCGCCGCTCGCCCGGGCGAGGGCGCGCACCCTTCCTACGAGTACCGCGCGAGCGGCGGCGAGGTCCACGTGCGCGCGACCGACACCCCAGCTGCGAGCGCAGGGCTGTACGCCTACCTCAAGGACGTCTGTGGCTCGCAGGTGACGTGGAACACCGAGCTTCCGCTGGCGCCGGCCGGCGCCTGGCCGGCGACTGAGCCGGTGCGCCGTTCGACGCCTGCCCGTCACCGCTACTACTTGAACACGGTCACCACCGGCTACTCCGCGCCCTACTGGGACTGGGACCGCTGGCAGCGCGAGATCGACTGGATGGCGCTGCACGGCATCACGACGCCGCTGACGACCCTCGGCCACGAGGCCGTACTCGCCCACGCCTTCGAGGCTCACGGTGCCGACCCCGCGGACGTGCTCGCGTGGATCGGCAGCTCCGCGCACCTGCCGTGGACGTTGATGGGGTGCACGAACAGCTTCGGTGGCCCGTTGCCCCGCGACTGGTTCGCGCGCCGCCTGGAGCTGGCGCGCAAGGTCGTGGACCGGCAACGCGAGCTCGGGATGCGCACCGTGCTGCCGGCCTTCGACGGGCATGTGCCGAACTCGCTCGCCACCCCGCAGACACCGCGGACCACCTGGCAGGGCTTCGCCACCGCGCTCCTCGACCCGCACGAGGACGCCTTCGGTCGGATCGCCGAGACCGTGACCCGCACTCAGGCCGACCTGCTGGGAACCGACCATCTCTACAGCGCGGACCCGTTCATCGAATCGATCCCGCCCTCGGGCGAGGCCGTCGACCTGACGGGATACACGGCCGCCATCTACCACGGCATGTCGGCGGCCGATCCCGAGGCAACCTGGGTCATGCAGGCGTGGCCGTTCCACTACCACCGGCACTTCTGGACGGCGGAGCGGATTGCCGCCGTGACCGGCGCGGTCCCCGACGAGCGTCTGCTGCTGCTCGACCTGTGGGCCGAGCACGCCCCGGTCTGGAACGACGGGCGCGGCATCCCCGCGACCCCGTGGTTGTGGTCCGCCGTCCACAACTTCGGTGGCCGGTTCTCCGTGCACGGAGACCTGCACGGCCTGGCGCGCGACCTGGGAGGCGTCCTCGATGCAGCTCGTTCCGGCAGCGACCGTGTGGGCCGCCTGGTCGGCACGGGGCTGGCGATGGAGGCGATCGAGAACAATCCCGTGTTCTACGAGCTGGCCACGGATCTCACCTGGGAGACCCCTCAGGTCGAGGGATGGGTACGCGACTACGCGGCTCAGCGATACCAGCTCCGCGATGCTTCGCCGTCTGCCCATGATGCGGCGGCGAGAGCGTGGGAGTTGCTGCTGACCACGCTCTACCGGCAGGGCGCGAGCCGTTCGACGCCCTCGCCGCTGATCGCGCGGCCGTGGGATCTTGATCCGCCGTTCGCCCGGCAGCGCAGCGCCGGTGAGTTCCTCGACCCGGACGCCCCGGTGCTCATCTCGGCGAACATCGACGCCGAGTCCGACCCACGCGTCGAGGGTGACCTGACCGCGATCGCCGAGGCGGCGGGGTACCTGCTGGGCGCGGCCGAGGCCGCGCCATCCCCGGCACTGGCGACCGATCTCGTCGACGTCCTCACACATCTGGTGGCACAGCGCAGCCGAGCGATGATCCGCTCTGTGTCAGCCGCCGCGCAGGCCGCGGACCCCGACGGCGTCGCTCACCACGGCGCGCTGCTCACCCGAGCGCTTGGCGATCTCGACCGACTGGCGGGGACGCAGCGCGACCGACTGCTCGGCGTCTGGCTCGCCACCGCCGCCCGATGGGGGGCGGATGCTGAGGAACGAGACACCCTTGTGCGCGACGCTCGACGGTTGCTCACCGTGTGGGCACGTCAGGACTCCGGGCTGCACGACTACTCGGGTCGCCACTGGCAGGGCCTGCTCGCAGGCTTCTACCGGCCCCGCTGGCAGCTGTGGATCGACTGGCTGACCGCCGCCGCGACCGGCAGCACCGACCCGACCGGCTTCCGCAGCGCCGTCGAGAAGCTCGAGGAAGACTGGGCGGCCACGACCTTGATCGGCCAGACCGAGCCGGCCGGCGATGTCATCGAGATCGCGGCCGACCTGCTTGCCAGGTATCGCGACCCCGTGGTCTGAGCGTGGGCGCCGCAGTCAGCTGAGCAGACGCACCGCTGCTCGTACCCCGCCCCCGGCCTCCAGCGCCGCGCGCGCCGCCTGAGGGTCGGCACCGGTGAGCGCTGCGGTGAGGGCCGCAGGTAGATCGTGATCGCATGCGGCCAGCAGGTCGCGGCACTCATGCTCCGGGCGCTCGGTTGCCATCACCAGGATCCGCACAGCGCGCTCATCGAGCTTGGTGTTCGTGGCCACGAGGTGTGTCATGAGATTCGACCAGGTCCGACCGCCGCGGATCATCACCGCCGTCGAGAAGGCGTTGATCATCACCTTGGTGGCGGTGCCCGCCTTGAGCCGGGTGGACCCTGTCAGCGCCTCGGCGCCGGTAGCTGCCTCGATCGCGCAATCCACCTCGGTGCTGAGGGCGGCACCCGACTGCGTGCTGATCAGCGCGGTGAAGGCGCCTACCCGCCGGGCCTCGGCCAGGGCCCCGCGCACGTAGCCGGTGCTGCCGGACGCGCTGAGGCCGATCGCCAGGTCGCCTGCACCGACATCGGCGGCGTCCGCTATGCCGGCTGCCCCCTCGTCCTCGGCATCGATCGCCGAGTCCAGCAGCGCCGCCGAGCCGCCGGGGAAGTGCCACGCGAATGCGTCGGCGATCCCGAAGGTCGGCCTGGACTCAGTCGCGTCGACGAACGCGAGCCGCCCCGAGGCACCGGCACCGAAGTAGTGGACCCGGCCGCCCGCACACAACCGGGTGTGTGCCTCCTCGACCAGGCCGGCGAGATCCGCTGAGACCGCGAGCGCGGCGCGCACCCCGACGAGGTCTTCGGACAGGATCGCCTCGATCGCCTGCCGGGCAGGCCACGTGTCGATCGCGACCGTGCTCGGATTGCGGGCCTCGGTGCTCACTTCTCAGCCCCGGCGGCCAGTCCGCTGATCAGCAATCGCTGGGCGAAGACGAACAGGACCACCACGGGGATCGTCACCACGATCGAGCCGGCGAGCAAGATCGTGACGGGCGTGTCGAAGTCGGTCAGCTGGGCGATCCCCAGCGGTGCGGTCCACAGGTCGCGCGCCTGTACCAGGAACAGCAGCGCGTACAGATACTCGTTCCAGGCGATCATGAAGACATACATCGCGGTCGCTGCGATACCGGGCAGCGCGATCGGCAGCACGATCCGCCAGATCACGCCCATCAACGAGCAGCCGTCGATCAGTGCCGCGTCCTCGATGCTCGACGGCAGCGCGATGAAGTAGTTGCGCAGCATGTACAGAGACACCGGCACCGTCAGCGCCACGTACACGATCACCAGCCCGAGCAGGCTTCCGGTGAGGCCCACGCGCGACAGCAGCACGAACAACGGCACCGCGAGCACCACGCCGGGGAACATGTAGACCGCCACGATGACGGCGTTCCCTACCGACCGACCGGAGAAGCGGATCCTTGCGGTGGCGTATGCGCCGAGGATGCTCACCAACACCGAGACGATCACGGTCCCCGCACCCAGGATCAACGAGTTGAGCAGGAAGCCGCCCAGGCCGTAGCCGCCCGCTGTGGTGGGACGAAGCGCGGCCCAGTAGGCGTCGAAGCTGACCTCGTCCAGGCTCGGCACCAGATCCAGCGGGTTGTTGAGCACGGCGGCGAACGGTCGCAGCGACAGCAGTACGCCGTAGAGCACCGGGCCGCAAGCCAGGATCATCGTGACGACAATGATCGAGCTGCGCAGCGCACGGATGGCCACGGACTCTCGGCGGGTCGAGCTCACATCGCCTCCTTGCGCCGGTTGGCCACGGCCCAGAGGACGCCGAAGACGAGCAGGATCGCCGTCATCCACAGGCCGTAGGCGGCGGCGCTTCCCACGTCGGCGCGCACGGTCAGCTCCTTGAACACCTTGACAGCCATCACCTCGGTACCCCCGGCACCCTGGGTGAGCAGATAGATGTCGTTGAAGCTCTGGAACGACCAGATGAACCGCAGCAGCACCAGCACCATCACCACGGTGCGCAGCTGCGGCAGCACGATGTGCGTCAGGCGCTGCCCGGCATTGGCTCCGTCGATCGCCGCCGCGTCCTCGAGCTCGGCGGGGACGTTCTGCAGCCGAGCAGTGACGAACAGGAACGTGAAGGGCGCCGACTTCCAGATCTCGAACAGGATCACCACGATCAGCGCGACCGGTACGGTCACACCGCCAATCTGTGCCGACTTGGTGGTGAGGAAGGCGATCGGTGCGCTCCACCCCAGCACCTCGGTGCCGAACGCGTTCACGATGCCGTACTGCGGGTTGAGCATCGTGCGCCAGATCGTGGCCGCCGCGATCACCGGCAGCACGTAGGGAACGAGAAACAGCGCCCGAACGACGTTCTGGCCGCGGAACGGCTTGCGCATGGCCAGCGCCACGATCACACCACCGGCGATCACGCCCAGGGTCGTGAAGGCCGCATAGACGAGCGTGGTGCTCAGGGCGCTCCAGAACGCGCTGGACCCCAGCGCATCGCGCAGGTTGTCGAGCGTCCAGTCGATGGTGTCCAGGCTCAGGCGGGGTATGTCGATCAGCCGGAAGTCCGCGAAAGCGAGCACCACGACCGCGAAGAACGGGAGGAGGATGACGACGGCGATGGCCAGGTAGGAGGGCGCAGAGAGCAGGTAGCCGTGGAGGTTGGCGCGCTGGCCCCGGCTGAGCCGAGACCCGCGCGCCGCCCTCACCGTGGGTGCGTGCGCCATCGGCTAGCCGAGATCGTCCTGCAGCGCCTGCACCTGCGCGGCCATCTCGTTCACCACGTCCTGCGGGTCGGTACCCGAGTACAGCGGGTCGAGCTGCTCGGCCAGCACGTTCTGCGCGAACGTCTCCCCGGCGAGCACGGCGTCGTCGGTGCCGAAGCCCCAGCGAGAGACCGCGTTCATGCCCTCGCCGAGGGCGGCCACCAGCTCGTCACCGTAGAGGTCGCCGACCGATTGGTCCGAACCGGCCATCCCCAGGGTGCCCCAGGCATCGAGGTACTCGGTCGGGTTCTCCGCGCTGCCGGGGCGCAGCGGGATCCGGCCCTCGGGTGCGGTGGCAAGCATGGCGGCGTAGCCGTCGGAGAGCATGTACTCGACGAACATGCTCGCGCTCTCGGTGTTGGCTCCCTCGGGGATCACATAGTTCAGCGTGGTCCCGTACTGCGATGCGTTGCTCTGGTCCAGCACGGTGATGAAGCCGGAGTTCTCGACGAGGAAGTTCTCGTTGTCCGCGCACTCGGCGCACGTGAGCGGGTTGTCGGCGTCGAGACCGGCGAGCTCGTCCAGGATGTGAGTGGAGAACAGCAGGAACCCTGCGTCACCGTTGAGGTAGGTGGCACGGGCACTGGTCACGTCGAACTGGCCGGCGTTGCTCGAGGCCGCCAGAGTGGCGAAGTCGCCGGCGGCCTGCGCACACTCGGCAGAGTCGATCGTCACCGTGCCGTCGGAGACCAGCTGGCAGCCGGTCTGCTGGAACGTGGACTCGATCGCCTCGGTCGCTGATGGCGTCCCCACCTGGGTGCCGAATGCCATCCCGGTGATGCCCTGCGAGTCGTGGATGGTCTCGGCCGCGGCAGCCAGCTCGTCCAGCGAGGTCGGCACCGACAGACCTGCCTGCTCGAGCAGATCGGAACGATAGACGATCAGGTGCACCCAGCCGTCAGCAGGGATCGCCTGGTACGCACCGTCGATGTTGATGAAGTCGAGCGCCTGCTGGTTGAAGGTGTCGGCACCGAGACTCTCGATCACCGCGGTCGCGGCGTCGGAGTCGACCAGGCCCTGGGTCTGCCAGGCGCTCAGATCGGGAGCGTGCAGCACGACGTCGGGCACGTCACCCGAGGCGGCACCGGTCACCAGCGCCTGGTCCTGGTCCGCGCCGGCCATCGCGACGACCTCGACCTCGATGCCGGTCTCGGCGGTGAACTGCTCCGCGATCTCCTGCTGCGCCGCCATCCGTTCGGGCTGCACGTGCGGCGTCCAGAAGGTGATCGGGCCCGAGGTGTCTCCGCCGGTTCCGCTCTCGCCACCGTCGCCGCCCGAGCATGCGGCCACGGTCAGCGCGCAGGCCAGTGTCACGGCAGCGGTGCTGGCGATCCGTCGATCGTGTCTCATCGGTCTACTCCTTCGCGTCCATGATCTGAGGACTCTGACTGGGGACCCATCGACGAGGTGAGATGGGCCAGGCTGGGGGGTGGGACGTCGTCGGCGTCCGCGATGGCGGTCACGAGGAGCGTGGTGAGCTCCTCGCGCACCTGCTTGTGGGCGGGGTCGTCGTGGAGCGAACGCAGCTCCTGGGGATCGGCCTCCAGGTCGAAGAGCTCCCACTCCGGCACGCGCGGGTCATCGACGGCACCGGTCACGCCGAGTGCCTGCCCGTAGTAGTGGATCAGCTTGTACCGCTCGGTCTGCACGCCGACATGCGCTCCGACGCCGGCCTTGAGGTGCTCCCAGTATCGGTAGTAGCTGTGGTCGCGCCACGCCACCTCGTCGCCCCGGCAGATCGGCCGCAGGCTTTGACCCTGCATCCGCTGCGGCGCCTCGACACCGGCGTAGTCGAGGAACGTCTGCGCCAGATCGAGGTTGAGCGCCAGATCGGTGGACACCGAGCCCGCGGGGATCTCCGCCGGAAACCGCATGACGAGCGGGATCCGTAACGAGTCGGCGTACATGAACCGTTTGTCGAACCAGCCGTGGTCACCGAGAAAGAAGCCTTGGTCGCTGGCATAGGTGACCACCGTGCGCTGCGCCTGCCCGGACGCGTCCAGGTGGTCCAGCAAGCGGCCCGTCGTACGGTCGACACCCGCCACGCAGCGCAAGTAGTCGCCGATATAGCGCTGGTAGAACCACGAGGTGCGCTCCGCCTCGCTGTCGAAGTCGGGGATCGCGGTCTTGACGTCGAGCTCGTCCAGGTCCCGCCCGACCCGGATCGCGGCCTCCTCGGCCGCCTGTGCACGGCCGGCGTAGTCGTCGAAGAGCGTGTATGGCTCGGGGAACGTCACGTCGTGGTACAGGTGCTGCTCGTGCGGACCGGGGAACCACCGCCGGTGCGGGGCCTTGTGCCACAGCAGCAGGAGCCATGGCTGCTCGCCGCTCTGCTGGGCCAGCCAGTCGAGCGCGAGGTCGGCGAGGATGTCCGTGACGTACCCCGTGTGCTGGGTGCGACCGCCAGGGCCGATGAGCTCGGGATCGTCGTAGTCGCCCTGTCCGTCCAGGATCTGCCACTCGTCGAACCCCACCGGGTCGTGTCCCGGGCCGTGCCCGAGGTGCCATTTGCCGAACAGTGCGGTGCGGTAGCCCGCCTGTTGCATCAGAGCGGGGAAAGTGGGCTGCGCCGAGTCGAACGACGTCGTCAGCGTCATCATCCCGTGCCGGTGCCCGTGGGTCCCGGTGAGGATCGTCGCTCGGCTCGGAGCGCACAGTGCGTTGGTGCACGCAGCCCGGTCGAATCGGATGCCCTCGTCGGCGATCCGGTCCAGGGACGGTGTCTGGTTGAGCTCGCTGCCGTAACAGCTCATGGCATGCGCCGCGTGGTCGTCGGTGAGGACGAACAGGATGTTGGGCCGCGGATCTGCCATGGTTCACCTCCTCTGCGCCACGTCAGCTCACGCTAGGTGGCGACATTGCCTCAGATCGCCCCTCGCTGGCCAAATGAACGCTTCGGCCCTTCTGACTGCCAGGTTTGACAGAAACAGCTGATCATGGAGCGCAATCGGATGCGAGCGCCGCCTCGAACGCAGCGAGCGCCTCAGGCGAGAACAGCACGAACCGCACGAGCTGCATGGAACCCGCGCCACCGCCGTCGACCATTCCTCGGACTGCCCCGACGGCGGTGCTCGCCACCTCGCCCACGTCCCACCCGTAGACCCCGGCCGAGACAGCAGGGAATGCGACCGAGGTCGCCCCGAGCGAGGCCGCCACGCGCAGGCTCTCGGTGAAGCAGGAGGCGAGCAGCGCGGGGTCGGTCTGGCCGCGATGCTTGTCGGGCCCGACCGTGTGGATCACCCAGCGCGCTGCCAGGTCGCCCGCTCCGGTCGCCACGGCCTGCCCGGTGGGCAGCCCCCGCGGCAACGGCCCCTGTCGCAACGCCTGGCACTCGGCCAGCAGCGCCGGCCCGGCAGCGCGGTGGATCGCCCCGTCCACCCCGCCGCCGCCCATGAGCGAGGAGTTCGCCGCGTTGACGATCGCATCGACGTGCTCGGCGGTGATATCGCCCAGGCTCGCCTCGAGACGCGCGTTCATCGGACCTGCGCGCCGCGGTGCCGCTCCGCCCGCGCCACGTAGCCGGGGGCGGAGGCCGCGATCGCGGCCCGCTCTCCCCCGCTGGTCTCGCGCCGCACCTTGCCGGGCACGCCCAGCACGAGCGAGTTCGGCGGGACGACCACGCCCTCCGACACCAACGCGCCCGCTCCGATCACCGATCCTGAACCGACCACGGCACCGTTGAGCAGCGTCGAGCCCATACCGATCAGCACGCCGTCCTCCACCGTGGCCCCGTGGACGATCGCGCCGTGGCCGATCGTCACGTTCGCGCCCACGCGGACCGGGTGCCCGGGGTCGGTGTGCATGACGCAGTTGTCCTGCACGTTGGAGCCGGCGCCGACCACGATCTCGTCCTCGTCGCCGCGCAGCACGGCGCCGTACCAGACGTTCGCGCCGGCCTCCAGGCGCACGCGGCCGATCACGGTCGCGGTGGGCGCGACCCAGGCACTCTCGTCGATCTGGGGTCCGTCACGGTCAGGCAGCTCGATGATCATGCCTGTGATCATGTCGCGTCTCGGCGAACTCTGTGAACCCTTCGCGGACCGCCAGTAGGGTCGGGAGATGGCCCGCTACGCGGATCTCGACGCCGAGTCGCAGATCGCACTGCTGCGTCCGGTCGCGGCAACGGGAGCGATGCTGCTGGGGCTCGAGGTGGCCGCGATCACGCCGGTCCATCACGGGTACAACACCACCTTCCGGGTACGCACGAGCGAGCGGCTGGACTTCGCCGTCAGGGTCCTCACGAACTCGCTGAGCACCCCGCCCGAGCTCGAGGCGCAGCACGCCTGGATGCACGCCCTCGCGCGCGAGACCACGGTGCTGGTCCCGAACCCGGTCACGGGACCGGACGGCGCGAGCTGCGCCGTCGTCGAGGATGAGGCGCTGGAGCGGCCGTTCACGGTGGTCGCGGCGACCTGGCTCGCGGGCGAGGACATCGGTGAGCCCTCCTTGCAGCAGACGCATGAGCTCGGCGTCACGATGGCCACGATGCACAACCACGCGACCGGCTGGTCACCCGCCGATGGCGACCTGCTCCCGATCTTCGACGAACCCCTGTTCGGCGACGAGGATCTGCTCGCGTCGCTCACCGAGAAGGATCTCCCCGACGGCGGTGCTCAGGTTCTCGAGGCCGCGTTCGAGCGGGCGCAGCTCGCCTTCGACGAGGCCTTTCGCAGCGATCCCCTCGTGGTGCACGGGGACCTGCACGGCGGCAACCTCAAGTGGCACCTGGACGAGCTGGCCGTGTTCGACTTCGACGATTCCGGCTTCGGCACCGCGGCGCTCGATCTCGCGATCAGCACCTTCTACCTGCGCGACGAGTTCGAGGGCGCCGAGGCCGGGTTGCGGCAGGGGTACATGGCGATGCGCGACCTCCCCGATCTCGACCCCGAGGTGTTCGAGGCTCTGATCGCGAGTCGGCAGCTGCTGCTCGCGAATGCGCTGCTCGCCTCGAGCACCGCCTCGCTGCGCGCGGACGCCCAGAACTACCTCTTGATCTCGATCGCGCGGCTGCAGCACTGGCTGAGCACGGGCCGCTTCACGCGCACTCTCTAGGTCGTCTCCACCAGCAGCGTCATCGGGCCGTCACCCGCGAGGTCGACCTCCATCATGGCGCCGAAGACTCCGGTCCCGACGGCGATGCCTCGGTCGCGTAGCAGGGTCACCACCCGCTCGACCAGCGGCTCAGCCACCTCGCCGGGCGCCGCACCGGACCACGAGGGCCGTCTGCCCTTGCGGGTGTCGCCGTAGAGCGTGAACTGGGAGACCACGAGCACGCCGGCTCCGGGGGTGTCGGCGACCGACCGCTCCTCGCGCAGGATCCGGAGCTCGGCGATCTTGCGGGCGATCGTGGCGGCGTCGGCCTCGCTGTCGGTGGGGGCCACCCCCACGAGCGCCACGATGCCTTCGCCGATCTCGCCGGTCACCTCGCCCTCGACCCGCACCTGCGCCGAGGAGACCCGCTGCAGCACCGCCCGCACCGGCTCAGTCCCCGAAGGCCGGCGCCACGGTCCCGACCGGCTCGCCGTGCCCGAGCACCGGCACCTTCTCCCACTCCCACGGGCCACGCTCGCCGAGGCGCCGCAGACCTTCGGCGAGCAGCACCGGAACAGGGCGGGCGCTGCCGTCGGCGACCTTCGCGACCATCGCGCGACCGCCCGGGAGCGCTGCGGCGAGCACACCCTCGGCGCCGCCCTTGCAGATCAGCCCTGGCACGGTGCGCATCGCGAGGGTGTCGGTGCGCCCTTCGCCGGCGACCAGGTGCGGGCGGGCGCGCATCGCATCGGTGACACGGCGCTCCAGCGTGCCCGGTTCGGCGTCGGCCAACGTGCTGAAGGCGCGGGCGAGGCCACGCAGCGTGCTCGAGAACAGCGGGGCGCCGCAGCCGTCGACGCCGGTCTCCTCCGGGCGCACCCCGGTCAGCTCGGTGACGGTCTCGCCGATCAGACGCTGCAGCGGGTGGCGGCTCGACAGGTACGAACCCGGGTCCCAGCCCGCGGCCACGCAGGTGGCGAGCATCGCGGCGTGCTTGCCCGAGCAGTTCTGCGTCACCGCGGCGGGGACGCCGCCCTCGCGCACGACGGCGGAGCGTGACGCCCCGTCCTGCGGCCAGTCCGGCGTGTTCTGCAGGGCGTCCTCGGATAGCCCGACCGAGGCGAGCGTGGACCGTGCCACCGCTACGTGCTCGGGCGTGCCGGTGTGCGAGCCACAGGCCAGGGCGAGCTGTGCGCCGTCGAGGTTCACCCCGGCGCGGAGCATGGCGAGCGCCTGGATCGGCTTGAGCGAGGACCGCGCGAACATCGGGGCGTCGGGGTCGCCCACACGCAGCCGCTCGGACACGCTGTCGAGCACGAGCAGGTGCCCCGTGTGGACCGACTCGGCGAGACGTCCGCGCACCACCCAGGCCAGCGGTTCCCCGGGCGGTGTGCGCAGCAGCCGGGGCGGCGGCTTCACCAGCGAGACGAGCCGCCGCCGCGGCCCGAGTAGCGCTGCACCGCGGGGCGCACGTCAGCCAGGTAGATGCCGGCAGGCACCACGGCGAGCAGCACGAACAGCACCGGCAGCGGCGAGAACCCGAGCGGCGGCGGGATGCCGAGGAAGCCAACCACCACCGCGCCGGCGAGGATCGCCACCCAGAACGTCTTGGTGCGCTTGTCCGCCGCCTCGAAGCTGCGGGCCGGCGTGCGGGCGGCGTGCACCAGCGCCCACACCTCGAGGCCCACTCCCACGAGGGAGAGCCCGAGGAACAGGTACGTCTGGATGCCGCTGATCACGCCCACGCGAGCAGCCTAACCGCGCTCTGCTGGCGATCCCACCGACGAGGTTGCACGCGACGAATCAGCGGTGAGATCGGATCGCTACCGAGGGCGGCGCAGGCCCGCGCGGTCGATCGGGTCCGGGCGGCCGGTGCCGAACCCCTCGGGCGCCACGATCTCCTCCTGGGACGCCGCCACTGTTCCGACCGTGAGCTCGGCGTCGACCGCGAGTGAACGCTTGAGCAGCGCGAGCCCGATCGGACCGAGCTCGTGGTGCCGGGCCACCGAGGTCAGGCGCCCCACCTCGCGGCCGTCCGCGAGCACCGGCTCACCGTGCTCGGGGGTGATGTGGTCGGAGCCGTCGAGGTGCAGGAACACCAGGCGCCGCGGCGGTTTGCCGAGGTTGAACACACGCGCCACGGTCTCCTGGCCGCGGTAGCACCCCTTCGACAGGTGCACGGCGGTGCGGAGCCAGTCGAGCTCGTGCGGCAGGGCGCGCTCGTCGACCTCACGCGCGAGCCGGGGGCGCCATGCCGCCACCCGCAGCGCCTCCCATGCAGTGACGCCCGCGAGGCGAGCGCCTGCACCGGTGGCGTCGTCGACCACGTCGACCAGCTGTTCACGCGGCACCAACCACAGCACAGCGGACCGCTCGGTGCCGGGATGGTCGGTCACAGTCCCGTACGCGCTCGACCCCTCGCCCACCGCGGGCCACGGGTCGACCCAGCGCAGCGGCGCAGAACCGTCGCGAAGCCGCAGGGTGGGACCGTCGGCGCTGGTGCCGAGCACGGCGACCTCCTCAGCCCGCCGCACCTCCACCCGCAGCATGAACCGCATCGAGTCGAGGAACGTGGCCAGCGCGTCGGCGTGTCCGGCCTCGGTGACGAGCCAGGTGCACTCGCCGTCATCGAGAACCGCGGCGGCGTGCTCGATGTGCCCGTGCACGTCGAGCAGCAGCGTCTCGACCGAGTCCCCGGGTGTCAGCCCGCTCAGCTGCTGGGTTGCGAGCGAGTGCAACCAGGTCAGCCGGTCGGGGCCGGTCACGGTGACCACACCGAGATGCGAGAGGTCGGTCAGCCCGATGCCTCGCACCAGCGCGCGTTGCTCGGCCACGGGCTCGCCGTAATGCGCGGCGACTCCCTGGTCGGGGCCGCCGGCGGCGACTGCGCCCGGCCTGGTCAGCAACGGTGAGCTCATATCGTTCTCAAGCCCGACGGCGTCGGTTCCATTCCGTAGGTCAGTCCAGTCGCTGCAGGCGCCCGGAGGCGTAGGACTGCAGCTCGTGCCCGAAGGCAGCGATGTCCCACGCCCAGAACAGCTCGCTCTGCACGAGCCCGTAGATGCGGCTGGCGGCCGTGATCTCGGCGCCCATGTTGGTGCGGGCGACCACATCGGTGGCGAGCTCGATCCGCGGGCCCTGCGCACGCCCGAGGTACACGGACACGTACCCGCTCGGGTCGGAGAGCAGCACCTCGACCTCGCTGGCGGGCGGCTCACCGGCCGGTCGTTCGTCGGTGAGCGCGCTCGCGTCGTCCGGCGGCTTCGGCGTCACACGCCAGTGCCCGGACTCGGTGGACCAGACCTGGCCGGCGCGGAGCGAGGCCTGCTCGACGCGTTCCTCCAGCGTCTCCAGGTCGCCGTCGAGCAGCCAGCTGGTGGCCTGATACGACAGGTACGGGCCGCCGTCGTGATCGAAGGACACCTCGGTCACGATGGGGCGCTTGGGGATGTCGGGGTAACCGAGGAAGCCGGGGCCGCGCCAGCGGCCCACGAGCCACGCCAGCGGATACACCTCGGGCGCCAGACCCTCAGGGAACGAGAACGTCACGTCCCGAGCCTACTGTCAGACGACCAGGAGCACACGGCCGAGCACGTAGACCGGCAGGCCGGCCACAGCGACCGCCAGCATCGCCCCGGACAGTGCCGGGAACACGCGCCCGGAGGCCGGGAACTGCCCGAACAGGTGGTGCACGGTGGCGATCAGCACGCCGGCAGCGAGCCCGATGAGCACGCCCGTGGTCATGCCCACGTTGATCAGGAGGTAGCCGATCACGAGCCCGACGACGGCGGCCACCACGATCGTGGTGATGGCCGAGTAGGGAGCGGGGATGGGTGCCGCGGTGATCGCCGCTGCCGCGGCGAGGGTGACCGACCCGATCAGGACCAGCCCCACCTGGGCGCCTCCGGTGCCCATCGCGAGCCACCCCACGGCGCCGACCACCACGGTGCAGCCGGCGACCACGCCGGAGACGGACTCGACCAGGCGCGGGCGGCCGTCGCGGCGCGCGAGCTCGTTGACGAACGCAGCGAGCACGGAGCCGGCGAGAACCAGGGCGGCCCAGGCGACGTCGTCGGTGAGCTCGACCACCGTGACGGCGGCGGCGGAGGTCAGCAGCAGCACCACCACGGCGCCACGGCGGGCGGGCAGGCCGAGCAGGCTGGGCCACCCGATCGAGAACAGCACGCAGATGCCGGCCACGGTGCCCACGAGCAGAGGGCGCTCACCGAACGCGGTGATGCCCACACCTGCCGCAGCGGTCGCCGCGACGACGGCACGGAACGCACCGCTCATCATGATGACCACCACCTCGGAGGATTGGCAGGCAGCGCACGCGAACGCCGGCCCCGCGCTCACGGTACCGGGCAGAACCTGCCACGCCGTGCGCCCTCCGGTCCCTGCGCCCCCTAGACTTCAGCGACTGGCGAGAGGACGAGCGTGGCTGACCTGCTGATGCTGACTTCCGAGCCAGGTGGGTCGGCGCAGGTGCTCGGCGCCCTGGCTCTGCTGCCGCATCGCGTCCGCGTGGTCCCGCTCGAGCCGTCGGCGCTGCTGGAGGCGTCCGACGCCGACTGCGTGCTCGTGGACGGCCGCCGCGACCTCGCCCGTGCCCGCTCCACGTGCCAGCTGATGCGCACCACGGGCATCGAGGTGCCGCTGCTGCTGGTGCTCACCGAGGGCGGGCTGCCGGTCGTGCGGATGGACTGGGGCATCGACGACGTGGTGCTGGCCGACGCTGGGCCCGCCGAGGTGGACGCACGGCTGCGCCTGATAGCCGATCGCGGCCGGCTCTCCCCCGACGACGAGGACACCGAGGAGATCGACGCCGGCGAGCTGCACATCGACGCCGGCGGCTACACCGCCCGGCTGCGGGGCGAGCCGCTCGACCTCACCTACAAGGAGTTCGAGCTGCTCAAGTACCTCTCGCAGCATCCGGGCCGCGTGTTCACGCGCGCACAGCTGCTGCAGGACGTCTGGGGCTACGACTACTTCGGCGGCACCCGCACCGTGGACGTGCATGTGCGGCGACTGCGCGCGAAGCTCGGGCCCGAGCACGATGCGATGATCGGCACGGTTCGCAACGTCGGGTACCGGTTCGAGTCGCAGCGGGACCGCCGGGACGCCCGAGGTGACAGCGGCACGGCGGGGACCGATGAGGCGGAGGCCGGGGACGCCGTCGTCGAGGCATGATGCCGGACCGACCAGCGCCTGACGGCGCGAAGGCCGCTCGTAGCGGCTGATGTTGGAGCCCGGGGCCGGTGCGGCCCGGCATCGGCGTCGAGTGTAGGCGGCGCGACCCGGTCGTGCGAGCCGACGGCACTGTGGTGAACACCGCATGGCGAGAATGTGGCCAGAGTTGCACCCCAGGGTGACCAGATGCCCTTCAACTAGGCGTAGGTTGCCCTAGCCTGAGCACCGATCCGCGGCCCCCTCACACACGGAGACTTCACCATGCGCCTGCGTCTCACGCCGCGCGACGTCACCTTCTTCGACCTCTTCGCCACGCTGGCGGCGCACCTGGTGACCGGTGCCGACCTGCTCGCGCAGATCGTGGGCGCCGAGCCGGCCGACCGATCGGTGCTCGCCGACCGGCTCCGCGACGCGGAGCACGACGCCGACGACGCGACCCACTCGATCATGAAGCGCCTCAACCAGACGTTCGTCACCCCGTTCGATCGGGACGACATCTACGTCCTCAGCTCGGCGCTGGACGACTGCATGGACTTCATGGAGGCGGCCGGCGCGATGATCGTGCTCTACGCCGTCGAGGACCTCCCCGAGGGGGTGAACGACCAGGTCGCCACGCTCCAGCGAGCGGCCGAGCTCACCGCCGATGCGATGCCGCGGCTGCGCACGATGGAAGGGCTCGAGGAGTACTGGATCGAGATCAACCGGCTGGAGAACGAGGGCGACCGCGCCTACCGCGGCCTGACCGCTGCGCTGTTCTCCCACCCCGTCTACCAGGAGAGCCCGGCCGGCGTGGTCGAGATGCTCAAGCTCAAGGGGGTGGTCGACTCGCTCGAGGACGCCGCGGACAGCTTCGAGCGTGTGGCCAACACGGTCGAGACGATCTTCCTCAAGGAGTCCTGAGGACCGGTGGAGCTCACCTTCATCCTGGTCATCCTGGTCGTCGTCATCGCGCTGGGATTCGACTACACCAACGGCTTCCACGACGCGGCCAACGCGATCGCCACGTCGGTGTCGACACGTGCGCTGACGCCGCGGGCCGCGCTGCTGCTCGCCGCGGTGATGAACCTGATCGGTGCACTGCTGGGTACCGGTGTCGCCGAGACCATCGGGAGCGGCATCATCGACGCCCCCACGGGGGCGCACGGGCTCGTGGTGGTGCTCTCCGGACTGGTGGGCGCGATCGTGTGGAACCTCATCACGTGGTGGAAGGGCCTGCCGTCCTCCTCCTCGCACGCCCTGATCGGCGGGCTGATGGGCGCCGGGATCGCCTCGCTGACCAACGTGCACTGGGAGGTGATCCTCGAGAAGGTCGTCGTCCCGATGGTCGTGTCGCCGCTCGTGGGGTTCGGCCTCGCCTTCGTGCTGATGATCGCGGTGCTGTGGATCTTCAGGAACTCCGCACCCGGCCGGACCTTCCGCCGGTTCCGGATCGCACAGACGATCTCGGCGGGCGCGATGGCGCTGGGCCACGGGCTGCAGGACGCGCAGAAGACGATGGGCGTGATCGTGCTGGCGCTCGTGGTCGGTGGCTTCCAGACCACGACCGAGATCCCGTTGTGGGTCAAGCTGGCCGCCGCGCTCGCGATCTCGGCCGGGACCTACGCCGGCGGCTGGCGGATCATGCGCACGCTCGGTCGCCGGGTCATCGAGCTGGACCCGGCCCGCGGCTTCGTGGCGGAGTCCGTGGCGGCCTCGGTGCTGTACACCACCGCGTTCGTGTTCCACGCCCCGATCTCGACCACGCACACGATCACCTCCGCGATCATGGGCGTGGGCGCCACCAAGCGGGCCTCGGCGGTGCGGTGGGGCGTGGCGCGCAGCATCGCGGTGGCCTGGGTGCTGACGATCCCGGCGGCCGCCACGGTCGCGGCGCTGCTGTACCTGGTGCTGTCGCTGTTCCTGTGAGTGTGACGCACGTCGCGCTGACCGGGCAGGCCTGCCCATCGCGGACGGGGTGCCGGCAGGGTCGTTACCCCTAGACTCAACGGCGTCAGATCGACAGCAACCATCCTCTGGGGAGCCGAAGACCGTGAAGAACCGCCTCATCTCGACCACTCTCGCCGCGTTGGCCGGGGTGGGTCTCATCAGCTCGATCGCCGCCTGTGGTGGCCAGGTCGCGACCGCGGAGGTCGGCGACTGCGTCGTCACCGCTGACATCCCGGACGACGTCACCGAGATCCCCACCGTGGACTGCGGCGAGGCGCACGACGCGCAGGTCGTCGGCAAGTTCGACCTCGACGACGGCGACTACCCGGGCGACGACGCCGTGACGACCGCCGCCGAGGAAGGCTGCGTCACCGAGTTCGAGAGCTTCGTCGGGATCGCTGCCGCCGACTCCTCGCTCCAGATCAGCTACGTCTACCCGACCGAGCAGACCTGGGACCAGGCCAACGACCGTGAGGTCATCTGCTTCGCGATCTCGGCCGAGGACGCCACCGAGTCGTGGGAAGGCGCGCAGATCTGACCCGATCATGATCGACGGCGGAGCCCGCCACCCGTTGTCACGGGTCGGCGGGCTTCGTCGTGTCTAGGGATGCACTGAGCAATGGGGGCCGTCCGCGAGGGACGTGCCTGGGCATCGCGCAGCAGGTCCGCACTGATCAGTGTGTCCCTAGGGCCGTTACGGTGGTAGCGGCCGTGCCCGGCCAGTTCCGCTCGTCACCCACTCGTGGAGGTACCGTGCGACCGCACCGACTCAACCTCACCCGCACACTGCTCGCGGTGGCCGGCAGCGCCGCCCTGGTGGCCGGCCTGGCCGCCTGCGGAGATGGCGGCGAGGGCGAGGAGACACCCACTGGGGAAGACACCACCACCAGTGACGAGGTCACCGACGACCCCGCGTCCGACGAGGCGAGCGACGAGTCGACGGACGAGCCCGCCGACGACGCCACCTCGGAGAGCCCCAGCGGCGAGACCGGTGATCTGGACGACGTACCGACGGCGGAGGTCGGCGCGTGTCTGAACCTCGTCGACCTTCTAGCGGGCGAAGGCATCCGCGACATCCCCACCGTGGACTGCACGGAGGACCATGACGCCCAGGTGTTCGCCCTGGTCGACCTGCCCGACGGCGACTACCCGGGCGAGGACGGCATCAAGAACGCCGTCATCGACGAGTGCGGCGCTGCCTTCGAGGCGTTCGTCGGCGTGTCGCCGGATGCCTCAGAACTGGACTTCGATGGGCTCCCGCCATCCGAGGACAGCTGGGCCGTGGGTGACCGCGAAGTCATCTGCCTGGCCTTCTATCCCGAGCTGGATACGACGAACGAGAGCTTCGAGGGCAGTGGCGTCTGACGCCGCACGTCGACGGGTGAGGGGGATCAACGGTGCGCGTGCGCTTCAACCCTCCGCCCGGCTGGCCGGTGCCGCCGGGCTGGTTACCGCCGCCGGGCTGGGATCCTGACCCCACCTGGCCGGCCGCGCCCGACGGGTGGCAGTTCTGGGTTGAAGTCCCGCCCGAGCCCGACCGGGGCGGGCGACGCAGCGGGGTCCGAGCCGCGGGTGCGGTGATCGGTGTCGGACTGCTCGTGGTCGGGCTCATCCTGGGCATCAGCAGGCTCGCAGGCGGGGGCAGCGGGCCGGGGCCGACAGCGGACCCCTCGTCCGAGAGCGACTCGCCCACCGAGCCCGAGACCTACACGGTCACGAACTCCGGCACCGGCCTGGTCAGCGCGGAGGTCGGCGCATGCACCACCACCGACGTGATGGACAACAGCTCGGTCTCGACGTTGCCGCTGATGGACTGCAGCTACGAGCACGATGCGCAGGTGATCGGGCTGTTCGACGTCGAGGGCGACGAGTACCCGGGCGTCGCCACGGTCCGCGCTGATGCGCGCGCGGGCTGCGAAGAGGCTTTCGAGGACTTCGTGGGGATCGCGGTGGCCGACTCCGACCTGGAGCTCTGGCACATCTCCCCCACCGAGGGCACCTGGGACAACAACGACGACCGCGAGGTCATCTGCATCGCCTACCTCGAGGAGGGGTCCGTCACGGAGTCGTGGGAGGGCTCGCAGCGATAGGCGAGGGGATCGCATGGTCGAGTCAGCCCACGTAAGGGATGACGACGTCGTCCTCAGCGTCGGTCTTGATGCGATGTCGGTGGTCTCTCATAGGTTGCATTCATGAGCACGACGACCCCGCCTCACACCGCCTCGGCTGCTGCCGCCGTGGTGGTGCGGGGTGCGGACGAGGTGCTCGGGTCGGCGCGGCATGCGCGGCTGGCTGCGGACGCCGCCGAGGTCCAGGTCCTCATCGATGCCGTGGACTGGGCGGTGATGAACCCGCCCCTGTTCGCCCGGGAAGCGGCCGCGATCTACACCCCCACCGGCACCGGTGATCGGCCGGTCCGGGAGGACCTCACCGCTGACGGCGTCCCCGATGTCGACCGCGCCGCTGTCGCCGAACTCGGCCTCGCCCTCGGGCTCTCGACCCAGGCCGCACAACGGTTGCTCGCCGACGCCCTGGAACTGGCCTACCGGCTCCCGCACCTATGGACCCGGCTCGTCGCCGGCGAGGTCAAGCCCTGGCGGGCTCGCAAGGTCGCCCAAGCCACCCGACCACTGGCACGCCTGGCCGCCCGGTTCGTGGACCGCGAACTCGCCCCACTCGCCGACCGAGTGAGCGGTCCGCAGCTCGAGGGTCTGATCACCACCGCCATGGCACGCCACGACCAGGACCTCGCCGAGCAGCTCGCAGCCGAACGAGCCGAGCAACGCGGCGTGGACATCCACCTGGACCGCACCACCCTCGCCGGGTTGACGTCGATCACCGGGCAGGTCGACCTGCCCGACGCCCACGACCTGGAAGCCGCGCTCTCCCAAGGCGCGGCCCCGCTCGCAGCCTGGGGATCAGAAGACCCTCTCGACGTCCGCAGAGCCCGCGCCCTGGGCGACCTCGCCCGCGACTACCTCACCCACACCACCGGCGAGCAGAACAACAGCGAGAGCGGTGGTGATGGTGCGGAGGGTCCAGAACCACGGCGGTCAGCGGCGTCGAAGCGCAAGATCGTGCTCTACGCCCACCTGACCGAGACCGCCATCCTGGACATGATCCGCCGCGACAACAGGTCGGCACCGGTGCACATGGGCCGGGTCGAGAACACCGACACCCCGATCACCGCCCAGACCATCC
>NZ_JBMDXJ010000183.1:0-3797 GCF_048594945.1 Pseudactinotalea sp.
GCCTACGGTGCGCTGTGGGCGCTGCTCGACGACCCGGACGCGCTCGCAGGCGACGCGCTCTACCAGTGTCTGGACAGCACGTCCCGGTACCTGGGCGTCCTGCCGACCGGCGAGGCGCAGGCGTCGATCTTCTGGTCGATCAAGGGTCGCGACATGGCGGCGGTCCGTTCGAGTGGGCTCGACGTGTGGCGGCGAGAGGCGCGGCCGTTCCTCCGAGGGCGCAACGCGCCGGAGCTGGATCAGGTCGACGAGCTGCGCGAGGCGCACAACCCCGACGTCGTGGTGCGGACACCCTACCGGGTGTCCGGCAACGCCGGTGCCGTGCTGCTCGGCGATGCCGCCCACGCGATGAGCCCGCAGCTGGGCGCCGGGACCTCGCTCGCGCTCGCGGACGCGGCCAGCCTGTGCCATGCCCTCACCGAGGCTCCCGACCTGGCGACCGCGCTCGCTCGGCACGCCGCCAGCCGGCGGGCGCACGTGCGCTGGTACTCCTGGTGGACGCGTCTGATGATGCCGGTGTTCCAGAGCGACCTCGCACCGATCGCCGTCCCGCGCGACCTCCTCGCCGGGTCGATCGGCTCGATCCCATGGGTGCGCGAGCAGATGGTCCGGCAACTCAGTGGCGGGCAGACGGGGCTGGTCGGGCAGTGGCGTCTGCCCGGGGTTCAGGCCGTATAGAGAGTGCCGGAGTGCTGCTCATCCAGAGGGCGCGCACGTACCCGCGGGCACGGTCGGCCACGCCCTCTGGGCACGCCCACGCCTCGTGGGCGAGGATGGCGGGGTGGATCCCGTCGTCGCATTACGCCGCATCGCGTTCCTGCTGGAGCGTCAGCTCGCCGAGACGCATCGGATCAAGGCGTACCGGAAGGCCGCCGACCGGCTGGAGCAGGTCGGTCCTGCCGAGGTCGGGCGGCTCGCCGCCGTGGGCCAGCTCACCACGCTCGCCGACGTCGGCCCCAAGACCGCGCTGGTCGCGCAACAAGCGCTCGACGGCGCAGTCCCCGAGTATCTCGCCGAGCTCACCTCGGCCGCGGGGCCGCTGGTCGACGGCGGCGCCGAGGTCCGGTCGTGGATCAAGGGTGACCTGCACACGCACTCGATCGAGTCCGACGGCGGATCGCCCATCGAGCACATGGCCGCCGCCGCGATCGAGACCGGGCTGGAGTACATGGTCCTCACCGACCACTCGCCGCGACTCACGGTCGCGAACGGGTTGTCCGCAGACCGGCTGCGTGACCAGATCGGCCGCGTCAAGGCTTTGAACGCCGAGCTCGCACCGTTCCGGATCCTCACCGGGATCGAGGTCGACATCCTCGATGGCGGGGCACTCGACCAGGAGGCCGACCTGCTGGCCGAGCTCGACGTCGTCGTCGCCTCCGTGCACTCCAAGCTGCGGATGCCCGCCGAGCAGATGACCCGGCGGATGGTGCACGCGATCGCGAACCCGCACGTGGACGTGCTCGGCCACTGCACCGGCCGGCTGATCATGGGCGGCCGCGGCACCCGGCCCGAGTCAACCTTCGACGCCGAGATCGTGTTCGAGGCCTGCCGCCGGTTCGACGTGGCGGTGGAGATCAACTCCCGCCCCGAGCGCCGCGACCCACCGACACGACTGCTCGAGCTCGCGGTCGAGACCGGCTGCCTGTTCGCCGTCGACACCGATGCCCACGCGCCCGGCCAGCTCGATTTCCTCGACTACGGCTGCGCTCGCGTTGCCGATCTCGAGCTCGGCAGAGAGCGGATCGTCAACACGATGGCGGCCGACGACCTCCTCGCGTGGACCCGCACCTGATCCGCGGTTTCGACGGGATCGCGCGCGGGTCGGCGTCGATAGTCTGACTGGATGGCTGCCTGGTTTCGTCGTCGTGATCGATCACAGGATCAACCCGACCCCGTTACAGGTCCGGCGCCGAGCGCACCGCCCGAGACCTTCGAACAAGCCAAGCCGCTGCTGAGGGCACGGGCTGTGGGGCCGGTGCCGCTCGCCGATCGGCGCCGAAGGGGCGAGGTGGTCGGGGACCCCGGCGCCGCCGACGCCGTGTCCCCGACCGTGGCGGACTACCACGTGGGGGCGCTGCTCGACCTGCCTGATGTGGACGTCCCGGTCTCGGAGAGCACCGCCGCCGGTTGGGGGGTCCCGATCCAGGAGATCCTCTCGGCCGCCTTCGCGCACATCTCCGCCGAGCCCGGTCGTCTCTTCGAGCACGACGGCGCGATCGTCAACGACTCACGCGCCGGCGCGGCGGCGATCCTGCTGGGCGGGCCCCGCAACCTCCCGAGCACCGAGCTCCCCGTGATGCAGCGCGGCCGCGGACTCACGCCCGTCATCGTGATCCCCGACGCTGCGAACTGCCTCATCGGCTTCGCGGAGGACCCGGCCTCGATCGTGGCGATCGCCCGGGTCGCGGAGGAGGTCCTCTCGACCACCAGCCGGGCCGTCTCGATCACGCCGCTCGTCGCCGACGGCGACCGCTGGGTTCCGTACACCTGGCCGCCCGAGGCGGCCGCGCAGGTGTGGCAGCTCAGCCGCCGCTGGGACCTGGTGCGGTACGAGGGCAGCCGCGAGGTCCTCAAAGAGTGGCTCGAGGAGCGCGACGAGGATCTGGTGGTCGCCAAGCTGATGGTCGGCGCCAAGCCCGAGGACGGGCGGTACCGCAGCATGGCGCCGTGGGCCGATGGCATGGCCAACCTCATCCCGCCCGTGGACGAGGTCGTGCTGGTCACCACCGACGGCGCGACCACGCCGGTGCCGTTCACCACCCTGGTGGAGCGCGGGCTGCTCGAGCCGTACGAGGGCGTGTACCCGGAGTACTTCCTCGGCGCGAGGTTCCCCACCGAGCTGACCTGAAAGCGAGTCAGTCGGCCAGCCAGGCGAGGAACTCGTCGGCCGAGAAGATCGGTTTGTCGAGCTCGATCGCCTTGCGGGCCTTGCCCGACTGGGTGCCCACCTCGGCGACCACGAGCGCGTCGCAGCGGGTCTTGCTGACGTTGGCGGTCGGGACCAGGCCCGCGCGCAGCGCCAGGTCGTGGGCGTCGTCGCGATCGAGCAGGCGCCCGTCGGGCAGCTGGATCGTGCCGGTGAAGCAGACGCGCGCGCCGGGCACCAGCACCGAGGCGATGTCCGAGCGAGCGTTCTCGGCCAGCAGCGCCTCGTCCAGGATCTCCACCTCGAGCGCGGCCTCCACCGCTCGGAGCCGCCGCACCGCCTCGGGTGTCAGCGGCGTGGCGGCTGCGGCCTCGCGCAGCTGCGCTGCGATCACCTCACCGGCCGTGGCGGCGTCGGAACCCGTCAGCGGCTCGTACCCGGTTCCTCCCAGCAGCAGCGGCCCCAACCGGCGGCTCAGCTCCAGGTACGCCGACAGCATCGGCAGCTCCGCGGTGCTCGGCGCTTCGACGTCGGGGTCGCGGCTCACCAGCATGCCCGCGTCGGGCAGCTCCTCGGCGACCTCGAAGGCCGAGGAGGCTCCGCCGTCGGCCCCTGAGCGCAAGGCAAGTGCCGACCGAGCCCGCTCCACCGCCGTCCGGCCGCTCACCCGGCCGCGCGTCTGCTGACCCAACGGCAGCACGACCACGTGCCCGAGCCGCTTCAGCTCGAAGTCCAGCAGCCCCAACAGCTCGTCGACATCCGGCCCCACCGGCGTGCAGCCGGCCAGCATCGGCGCGACCACCGCCCATGCCTGCGCGAGCGTGGGGGCGAGCAGCACGTCGTCGACGCCGATTCCGTAGGCGGATCGTGCGTCGGCGAGGTCCCGCTGCGGGTTGATCAACGTGCTCACGGCGGTGCCGTCGTCGAAGGC
>NZ_JBMDXJ010000184.1:0-2001 GCF_048594945.1 Pseudactinotalea sp.
CGTCGTGGTCGCTGCGGACTCGGCCGCTGCCACGGCGGAACCGTTCGGTCAGACCCGTCACCACGTGCGGATCGAGCAGGGTGCCGGTGTTCTCGACCGTGAGCACCACCCAGCCCGGCTCGCGCACGGTGCGGACGCTCACGGTGGCCGGCGCGCCGGAGTTGTGTACGATCGCGTTGTGCACGAGTTTCGTGATCAGGTGGAGCAGTAGCGCCCGCGAGCCGCTGGTCGGCGCCACATCGCCCGTGACGTCGATGGCCACGCGACGCCGCTCGGCGAGCGGCAGCAGGGTCTCGGCGGCCTCCTCCGCGAGGAGCGACAGATCGACGGGCTCGGGGCTGAAGGACCGCCGGTCGGCGCGACTGAGCAGCAGCAGCGCCTCGGTCAGGTCGATCGCGCGCGTGTTCATGTGCAGGAGCCGGTCCACGAGCTCGGCGCCGCCGTGGTCCGGGTCGTCGCGAGCAACCTCGAGCAGGGTCTGCGTGGTCGCGAGCGGAGTCCGTAGCTCGTGCGAGGCGTTGGCCGCGAACCGCTGCTGCTCGGCCACGTGGGCCTCGAGCTGCGCGAGCATCGTGTCGAACGCGTCGGCGAGCTCACGGAGTTCGTCCTGGCGTCCCTCCAGGTCGATCCGGTGGGTGAGCGAGCCGGCGCTGGCACGACGTGCAGCGTGCGTGATCTGCCGCAGCGGGGACAGCATGCGACCGGCCAGGAGCCAGCCACCCACCAGTCCGAGCACCAACATGCCGGCCATCGCCTGGAGCGCGCGCGGCACGAACGCCTCGATGAGATCGGACCGGTTGGGCACGAACGGGCCGCGCGTGTCGATCGGTCCGTCGGGCACGTACCGCAGCAGGAACGCAGAGACCACGACGAGCAACAGCACGCACGCGAGCATCACGAAGCCGGTGTAGCTGAGCGCGAGCTTCGCCTGCACACTCAGACCGCGGGGCCTAGCCACCCTGCGTGTCGATTCGGTAGCCCACGCCCGGGACAGTGGCGATCACCCAGGGCTCCCCCATGCGTCGACGCAGCGCCGAGACGGTGATGCGCACGGCGTTCGTGAAGGGGTCGGCGTTCTCGTCCCACGCTCGTTCCAGGAGCTCCTCGGCACTGACCACACCGCCTTCTGCGGCGAGCAGGACCTCGAGTACTGCGAACTGCTTGCGCGTCAGCGCGATGTACTTCCCGTCCCGATACACCTCACGCCGGAACGGATCCAGACGGACGCCAGCCAGCTCCCGCAGCGGCGGCCGGTGGCGTGCGCGGCGCCGGTCGAGTGCCCGTAGCCGCAGCACCAGCTCGCGCAGCTCGAACGGCTTCGTGAGGTAATCGTCAGCCCCCAGCTCAAATCCTGAGGCCTTGTCGTCGATCCGGTCAGCGGCCGTCAACATGAGGATCGGGGTGCCGGAGCCCGACGCCACGATGTGCGCGGCGACCTGGTCCCCGGAAGGGCCGGGGATGTCCCGGTCGAGCACGGCGATGTCATAGGTGTTGACGGCAAGCAGCTCCAAGGCGGTGTCTCCGTCGCCGGCGACGTCTGCCGCGATCGCCTCGAGGCGTAAGCCGGCACGAATCGCGTCGGCCATGTAGGGCTCGTCTTCGACGACCAAAACCCGCATGGCCTCGATGGTACGAGCCCGGATCTATCGTGCGCGTATCGAGAATCGCAGACGCTGCGGCAACCGGACGCGTCTTTGACTCCTGGCATGAGCACCTCCTCCTCGACGCACCCTTCTCCTCGCACGCGATCCCGGGTCGTGCTGCTCCTGATGATCGTGGTGCTCGTCGCGCTCGGCGTCACGGTCGCGCAGTACCTCTCCCGCTCCGATTCCGGCGTCCTGCCGTCGTTCGGCGATGTCGGCGACCGCGCGGACGGCGTCGTGGACGTGACCGATGGAGTTCTTCCCGACGGGGTCACCGTGCACGACGAGGAGTACCCGGGCGTGGCGAACCTGCAGCCCGCCCTGCTGGCGGCACTGCAACGCGCGGCTGACGAGGCCG
>NZ_JBMDXJ010000185.1:0-8016 GCF_048594945.1 Pseudactinotalea sp.
CTCGACGGCGAGGTGCAGGAGACCTCCTACGCCGCCGACACCGACGACCCCGCCGGGCGGCCGGAGTTCACCTGGCGACCGGTGCGGCCGATCCCTGCTGACGACGACTTCTTCGAGAACGTCTGGCGCGACTTCCGCGAGCACGGGAACGTGTACTGATTCGCAGCGCCGCTCGGGTGGCTCATGGGCAGGCTCGCGCTATCTGAGGTGCGGCCCAGCAGTGAACCACGGTGTAGCGGAACGCGCCCGCGAGCCGCCCGCAGGCCGACCTGCTCGTGGCGGCCTGCGGTCCCATAGCGGAACACCTTCTCATCATAAATGTTGACAAAAGACGAAAGAATGTTGACACTATGAGGAGCCCGCCGCAGGAGCGGACCCGGATGCACAACGAGGTGAAGCATGAAGAGCGACTCTGCCGGAAGAGCGGGCGCCGTGGGCTTCGTGGGTGTCGGCGCCATGGGTGCGCCCATGGCTCGCAACGTTCTGCGAGCGCGGCCTGTCGTGGTCTACGACGTGGACGCGGTCCGTACGGCAGAGCTGGCGACTCTGGGCGCCGAGGTGGCGTCGTCGCTGGACGACGTCGCTCGTGCCGCCAAGATCGTGGTGGTGATGGTCGCGACGCCGGCGCAGCTCCGTGATGTCCTGGTCAGTTCCGATGGGGCTGCTTCCCTGGGGACCGGACACACCGTCGTGGTGATGAGCTCGGTCGGTGTCGACGCGGTGACGTCCATTGCCGAGGATCTGCGTGGACGTGGAGTCGGAGTCGTGGACGCCCCGGTCACCGGCGGCGTTGCGCGCGCGAGGTCGGCAGAACTTACCGTTCTCGCGGGGGCTGCGACCGAGGATCTCGCACGGGTACAGCCGGTCCTGGACCTGATGTCGCAGCGCGTCGCGGTCTGTGGCGACAAGGTCGGCGACGGGCAGGCCGTCAAACTCGTCAACCAGCTCCTGTGCTCGGTGCACCTCGCGGCAGCAGCCGAGGCGCTCGCATTCTCCCGAGCGCTCGGTCTCGATCCTGCGGTCGTGCTCGGTGCCGTCGAGAGCGGGGCTGCCGCGTCCTTCATGTTGAGTGATCGCGGACCGCGGATGCTGGCCGCCGACGAGCCCGATGTCCTCAGTGCCATCGACATCTTCGTGAAGGACACATCCCTCGTCCTGGACGCCGCGCAGCACGCTGAGGCGCACGTGCCCCTCGCGGGCCTGACCTCGGAGCGCTTCATCGAGGCACGCGAGCGTGGTTGGGGGCGCCGCGACGACTCCCGACTCATCGATCTGTACGGGACAACCCCGAATCTCACGAAGGAGCTCATCTCGTGAAGCATGTCAACGTCGGCACCAGCGGACTGCAGGTCTCGGAGGTCACGCTCGGCTGCATGAGCTTCGGCGATCCCGATCGAGGGGCGCATGGCTGGACACTTCCCGAACCCGAGAGCCGGGAGATCATCAAGGCCGCGCTCGAGCAGGGTGTGACGACCTTCGACACAGCCAACATCTACTCACTGGGTCGCAGTGAGGAGATCGTGGGCCGAGCGATCACCGATTTCGCGAATCGCGAGGACGTGGTGATCGCGAGCAAGGTACACGGGACCATGCGGCCAGGCCCCAACGGTGGCGGGCTCTCGCGTGGGCACATCATGGAGCAGATCGATGCGAGCCTGCGCAGACTCGGGACCGACTATCTCGACCTGTACCAGATCCACCGATTCGACTCGGAGGTCCCGATCGAGGAGACCCTCGAGGCGCTGCACGACGTGGTCAAGTCCGGCAAGGTGCGCTACCTCGGCGCCTCGTCGATGTACGGATGGCAGTTTGCGAAGCTGCAGTACACCGCGCGATTGAACGGGTGGACACCCTTCATCTCGATGCAGGCTCAGTACAACCTGCTCAACCGCGAGGACGAACGGGAGATGTATCCGTTCTGCCTTGATCAGGGAGTCGGAGCGCTTCCGTGGAGCCCGCTCGCACGTGGCAAGCTCGCGCGCGACTGGGACGCCTCCTCGAGCCGCTTCGACTCCGACCCGCTCTTCCCGACTCTCTACAAGCAGTTCGAGGTTCACGACCGCAAGATCGTGGACGCTGTCGCCGCGATCGCACGCGAGCGCGAGGTCTCACGTGCGCAGATCGCCCTCGCATGGGTGCGGAGTCAGCCCGTTGTCAGCTCGCCGATCGTCGGCGCAACGAGGTTGTCGCACCTCGACCACGCCGTCGCCTCGACGGCGCTCCAGCTCAGTGAGTCGGAGCTCGCCCGACTCGAAGAGCACTACGTGCCGCACGCCGTCGAGGGCTTCGCCTGAGGACGTCGTCACACCCACTCGATTTCAACGAAGAAACCGGAGAAGCTCATGTCTCACAACCTCACCCGCCGCTCCCTGCTCTCGATCGGGCTCGGGGGAGCAGCTGCCGCGGCGCTCACTGCATGCGGAAACGGCGGTGGCTCTTCAGGCTCCGGGCCGGCACCGGGGGCAGAGCCCACCTTCGGTGCGAGCATCCGGATGTCGCAGTTCGGCACGACCGATCGGCAGGCACGCCTCGCTGAAGCCTTCGCGCTCTACTCCGCGGAGTACGGCGGGAGCGTGGACGTGTCGGCGATCGACAACTCCAGCTACGCCGAGAAGCTCGCGACCGAGATGGCCGGTGGCGCGGCGGCCGACATCGTGGGCCTGTTCCACCACATCGTTGCCGACTACGCGCGCCAGGGACAACTGGTCGACCTCGACGCCTGGGACACCATTACCGACGTCTCCGGTCTCGATCAGGATGCCACTGCAGGCGGAGTCATCGACGGGCAGCGTAGTGCGTTGCCGCTGGGCGACAACGCGATCGGTGCCTTCTACGACCGGACACGATTGTCCGACCTCGGCTTCGAACCACTCGAGCCCGGCCACACGTGGGACGAGTTCATCACGTTTGCCAACGATGTCAGCCGCGAGGCGGGCGGAAGCTACTACGGCACCATGGATGCGAGCGGCGACACCAACTTCTTCGAGGTGTTCCTGCGCCAGCGGGGCAAGGGACTCTACGCCGACGGCGGCCTGGGATTCGCACCAGCTGACGTCGAGGAGTGGTTCGGCGTCTGGGAGGACCTTCGCGCCACCGGTGCGGCGCCGCCGGCGGGGCTGACCTCCGAGTCCTCGGCCGGTGGTTTCGGGACGGCGATGCTCGTCACCGGACAGGCCGCGACGTTCTTCATCTTCAGCAACGTGTTCAAGGCATTCTCGAACCTCACCTCGAGCGAGCTGGCGCTGACGACCACTCCGATGCCGTCGGCATCGGAGTCAGGCCTCTACGTCCGGGCGTCCAACTGGATTGCCGCCTACACGAAGGGTGATGGGATCGATGACGCGGTGAACGCGATCCAGTTCCTGCTCAACGATCCGGGTGCGGTGGAGGTGCTCGGCACCGAGTTCGGTGCACCACCGAACCTCGAGCTGCGCGCGGAGCTGAGCTATGACGCAGCAGACCAGGCATTCGTCGACTACGTCGACCTGGTGTCCGCCGAGTACGCACAGCCGATCGGGAACCTCGCCGAGTCGTTCCCGCAAGGGTCGGCCCGCATGACCGAGGCGCTACGGACGATGAGCGAGACCATCGCGGCCGGTGACCTCTCCGTGGCCGATGGATCGGCGCAGCTCGTCGCGCAAGCCGAGGGCTTCATCGGGTGACGGCTGCCATGACCGACGTACGCACGTCGGGCGGTTCCGGAACGGCGACGCGGTCACGCGGCGCCAGACAGGGGCGCTGGGCACTGCTGTTCCTCGCACCGTGGGGTATCGGTCTCGTGGTGCTCACCATCGGACCGATGGCGGCCTCGCTCGTGCTCGCCTTCACCGACTACAACCTGCTGAGCATGCCGCAGTGGGTGGGTCTGGACAACCTCACCCGGATGTTCGGGGATCCTCTCTGGCAGAAGTCGATCCAGGTCACCGCGATGTACGTGTTCATCTCGGTGCCGCTGCAGCTCGCCTTTGCGCTGCTGGTGGCGCTTGCGCTGAACAAGTCGGTCTGGGGGGCCGGCTTCTTCCGCTCCGTCTACTACGTGCCGAGCCTCGTGGGGGCGAGCGTCGCGGTGGCGATCCTGTGGCGGCAGGTCTTCGGTGCGAATGGCCTGTTCAACCAGCTCTTGGGTCTGGTGGGCATCGAGAGCAGCATCAGCTGGATCGGTGACTCCTCGACGGCTCTATACACCCTCATCCTGCTCCGGGTCTGGGAGTTCGGCTCGCCGATGGTGATCTTTCTCGCCGGGCTGCGCCAGGTACCCGTCGAGCTGTACGAGTCGGCTTCCCTCGACGGCGCCGGCGCATGGCGACAGTTCTGGAGGATCACATTGCCGCTGTTGACGCCGGTGCTGTTCTTCAACCTCGTGTTGCAGATCATCAACGCCTTCCAGGTCTTCGGTTCCGCCTACATCATCGGCGGCAACGGGGGCGGGCCTGCCAACTCCCTACTCGTGTACTCCGTCTACCTCTACCAGTCGGCGTTCGCCAACTTCGAGATGGGCTACGCGGCAGCCATGGCGTGGGTGCTGCTGCTGGTGATCGGTGCCGTCACGGCGATCAACTTCTGGGCTGGTCGCTTCTGGATCAACTACTCGGACCAGTGAGGCAGACATGACCAGCAACGCGCCCGTCCTCTCGCGTCCTACCCGAGGGCTCCCGGCGACCAAGGTCGTGATCACGGTTGTTGTCGCCATCGGGGGCATCGCCATGCTTTACCCGCTGATCTGGCTGGCCTTCGCCTCACTCAAGCCGGAGAACGAGATCTTCGCATCGCCGCGACTGCTCCCGAGCGTGTGGGAGCTCAGCAACTATGTGGACGGCTGGCTCTCGGCAGGTGCTCACACGTTCGGTCGATACTTCGCCAACTCGCTGATGATCGCGCTGGCGGCTGTGGTGGGCAACGTCTTCTCGTGCTCGTTCGCGGCGTTCGCTTTTGCCCGCCTGGACTTCCGCTTCAAGAAGCCTCTGTTCGCGCTCATGCTGATGACCGTGATGCTGCCAGCCCAGATCACGATCATCCCTCAGTTCATCATCTTCAACTCGTGGGGGTGGGTGAACACCTACTGGCCGCTCATCCTTCCGAAGTTCTTGGCTGTGGAGGCATTCTTCATCTTCTTGATGGTCCAGTTCATCCGTGGCATCCCGCGTGACATGGACGACGCCGCGCAGCTCGACGGCTGCAACCCGTGGCAGATCTACTCCAGGATCGTGCTGCCGTTGCTGCGTCCGGCGCTCGTGACCACGGCGATCTTTTCCTTCCTGTGGAGCTACAACGACTTCTTCGCGCCGCTCATCTACCTCTCGCGCTCCGAGCTGTTCACGGTTCCGCTCGCACTGCGTCAGTTCCTCGACAGCACGGGTGAGTCCGACTGGGGTGCCATGTTCGCGATGAGTGCAGTCTCCCTGATCCCGACGATCATCATGTTCGCGCTCTTCCAGCGGCAGATCGTCGACGGCATCGCGACGTCGGGAATCAAGGGGTGAGCATGCTCGATCGGATGGCTGGATGGACTTTCGGCGTCGGCGTGCGCGCCGACGAGGCCGTGCGCTATCTGTGGCTCAACGTCCTGTGGCTCGCGCTGACGCTCACGATCGTCGGTGCGCCGACCGCCACCGTGGCGCTCCATGCCGTGGTTGCCGAGTGGGCGCGGGGGGACGGCCGCGGTGTCGCTGTGCGTTACGCCGCCGCGGTCCGCGCTCACTGGCGCGACGCGAGCGTTGCCGGCGCGCTCGTCGCAGCGATCGGATGCCTGCTCATCCTCAACGTCTACGTCGCGCTGCACATGGGCGGGATCCAGCGCCCGCTCGTGCTCGGCCTGCTGGGGGCGGTCGCCACGACGCTCACCCTCCTCGGTACGTCTGTGCCGCCCGCGGTGGTGGCCGGCGCCAGCAACATACGCACGCTCGCCCGCGAGACAGCCCGGCTTGTGGCGACCCGGCCGGTCGGAGCCGTCGTCGCCGTGGCTGCCGCCGCCTCGATCATCGGGGCGGCACTGGCATTCCCGCCCGCGCTCCTCATTCTTCCTTCGCCGGCTGCACGGCTCGTGCATGCATTGCGATCGGGTCGACGACCCACCTTCACACTCCCGCGAACACGTATGGAAAGGACGTACGCATGACGACGCTCGGAATCAGAGGCACTGACTTTCTCTTGAACGGTAAGGTCGCAAATGCCGGCCGCAGGCTCGACGACATCCGGCTCGACGGACTGCTGCTGAACAGTCGGATGATCAACGGTGTCTTCGATGACAGGAACCCGACCACCCGCGACAAGTGGGTCTACCCCGACACCGGGCAGTGGGACGCCGAGCGCAACACGCGCGAGTTCGTCGCCGAGATGGCCGGCTGGCGAGCGGACGGGCTCGATGCCTTCACATTGGGCGTGCAGGGCGGCAGCCCGTTCGGGTACAGCAAGGATCAGCCATGGGACTCGGGCGGATACGAGCCCGACGGTGCCTTGCGGCCCGACTTCTTCGACCGTATCGGTCGAATCCTGGACGAGGCTGATCGGCTTGGCTTCGCGGTGATCCTCAACCTCTTCTACCAGGGCCAGGAGCAGCGACTGCTCAACGACGACGCGGTGCGTCGCGCCGTCGTCGACAGTGCGAGGTTCGTGCTGGACGGCGGTTGGGAGAACGTGGCGATCGAGATCGCGAACGAGTGCAACATCCCGCACTGCTACACCCACAGCACGCTCATGCGCGGAGAGAACGTCCACGAGCTGATCACGCTGGCGCAGTCCGTCGAAAGCGAGGGGCGGCGGCTGCTGGTCTCATCGAGCTTCGTCGATACGCGCAGGCTGGTGGGACCCGATGCCGTGGTGGTCTCGTCCGAGGTGCTGGAGGTCGCCGACTTCGTGTTGCTGCACGGCAACGGCACACCGACGCCGGGCACCGTGCCCGAGCTGGCCGACATCCTGCGTGCCGACTCGGCGTACCGGGGCGTGCCGATCATCGTGAACGAGGACGATCATTTCGACTTCGGTGCCGACGACAACCACATGCGCGCGGCACTTCGTGCGGGGATCTCGTGGGGTTACTTCGACCCGGGCTCGGAGACCACCTGGCCGGAGCCGAAGTCGACCCCCGGAGACTACGAGAACGGGTTCCAGAACGTCCCTGTCAACTGGGGACTGTCCTCGGAGCGCAAGCGCCAGTTCTTCCAGGTGTGCCGGTCCGCGCGATGACGGGTGAGCTGGATCCGCGGGTGATCTGCTCGACGATCACGCTTCGGCACCTGCCGTTGCCCCAGGCGCTCGACGAGATCGCCCGTCGTGGCTTCGCCGGGATCGACCTGGGTGCACTGCCCGGTGTCTGTGATCACGTGCCGTATGACCTGGACGATCGGGCCGTGCGCGCGGTTGCCGGCACCGTGGCCGCGAGCGGGCTAAGGGTGCGCTCGATCAATGCTGACATCGGCGATCTCAACGTCCCCGATGCCTCCGACGACGACTCACGCGTCCGTGATCGCCATCTCGACCACCTGCTCGACCTCGCCGCCGCGATCGATGCGGATGCCGTTGTCCTGCCGAACGGTGGCCTGTCGCACGCCCCGCGCTCGTCGTTCGCCGCCGACCTTGGCCTGGTCGCCGGGCGTCTGGAGGGCGCAGCTGAACGAGCCGCATCGCGCGGTCGGGAGGTGTGGGTCGAGGCTCCGCATCTGTTCCGTCTGGTCCACACGGTCGACGGCGCAGCGGCCTTGTCGAGTCAGCTCTCGGGGAGCGTCGGTCTGGTCTGCGATGTCTCGCACGTGGTAGCCAGCGGAGGTACGCCTCGCGATTTCCTCACGCGGTTTGCCGATCGCACGCGACACGTCCATCTGCGGGACGCGTCGCTGGGCTACATCCATCACTCGATCGGTCGGGGCGAGATCGACTTCGCGGACGTGGTCTCGGCACTCGACGAGCACGGCTACCGGGGTGACCTCGCGTTGGAGCTGGAGACACGCGACCTCGCGGACGCCGATCGCGGGGTCGTCGCGCGGGAGGCGGGGCTGCTGATCTCGGGCTGGCTCGCATCGG
>NZ_JBMDXJ010000186.1:0-9922 GCF_048594945.1 Pseudactinotalea sp.
ACCTTGCGGAGCGCCGAGTTCGGCTTCTTGGGCGTGGTGGTGAACACGCGCGTGCACACGCCGCGGCGCTGCGGGCTGCCCTTGAGGGCAGGCGTCTTGGTCTTGCCGACCTTGGCGCTGCGGCCCTTGCGGACCAGCTGCTGAATGGTGGGCACTGGGTCTCCGTCCCGTGTCTTGAGGTACTGCTGTATGAGTTCTTGCGTCCTGCCCTGCTGCTGCCATGACCCCCGCACCCGGGCGTGTCGTCCGGCTGGCAGGACGCACCGGTCACCGCTGCGAAGCGATGGTCGGTGCGCTCGGCCGGTCTGAGGACCGCCTTGCCGTTCGGCTGCTGCTTCGCACCATCAGGGACGACGCACGGGCCGAACTGCGCACACGCGAGAGCCCGCCTCAGCGGGCACCGTCGTCCAGGGTACAACACCGACGGGCCTGCTCAAAAGCCGTCAGCGCAACCAATCTGTCCGGGGAGGCCGAGATCACACCGCCGCTCGTCGGTTGACGCTCCCCACGGTAGCCGGTAAGTTCTCGCGCTTGTGTCCCTCGCCGCGCTCGCCGCCCTGACGGGGACCGGGTGGAGGCGCTGGTCGGCCTATCGCGCAGCGCTGATCGGCGGTGCGTTCACCAACGCGGTCTTCGGGCTGATCCGCACGGCGATCACGGGCGGAGCGGTCGGGGCGGCCGGCGGCACGCTCGCGGGCTACGACCCGCTGGCTGCCGCGACGTACGTCTGGTTCGGGCAGGCGTTCCTCTCGGTCGTGCACCTGTGGTGGAACAACGACCTGGCCGATCGGATCCGATCGGGCGACATCGCGGTGGATCTCGCACGCCCGGTCGACCCACCGCTGGCCTATCTGTGCGCCGATCTCGGCCGCGCCGGAATCACGTTGGTATGGCGGGGCGGACCGACGCTGCTCGTCGGCCTGGTCACCACAGCGATGGCGCTGCCGGACCGCCTGCTGCCCTACCTCCTCGGCACTCTCAGTCTCGTGCTGGGCATCGTCGTCTCCTTCCTGGGGCGGTGGCTCGTGAGCCTGCTGGCGTTCTGGCTGACGGAGATGCGCGGGGTCTCGACCCTGTACCTCGTCACCGGGAACCTGTTCTCGGGTCTCGTGGTCCCGGTCCACTGGTTTCCGGAGTGGCTCGGTGCACTGGCGTCCGCCACGCCGTTTCCCTCGATCCTGCAGACGCCGATCGACGTGATGATGGGTCACGTCACGGGTGCCGCTGCTGCCACGGCCATCGGCATCCAGCTCGCGTGGGCGACCGGTCTGCTCGTGGCGGGCCGGCTGGTGTGGCTGCTGGCCGTCCGGCGTCTGGTGGTGCAGGGTGGCTGAGCGCTCCTCCACCCGACTGGCGGGCGCCGTCGCGCCCTACCGGGCGGTTCTGCGAAGCCGGATGCGGGCCCAGTTGGAGTACCGGCGCTCGTTCGCCCTCGACGTCATCGGATCGGTCGGCATCGGTGTCCTGGAGTTCGCGGAGATCTACGTGATCTTCAGCTCGATCGAAGCCCTGGGCGGACTGACCTTCGGCGGTATGGCGCTGATGTTCGGGCTGGCCAACCTCGCCTTCAGCCTGGCGGACCTGCTGGTCGGTCACCTGGACCGCATCCCGTATTACGTGCGCACCGGCACGCTGGACGCACTGCTGCTCCGCCCGCTGCCGGTCCTGGCCCAGCTCGCCACGGACGATATTCAGCTGCGGCGGCTCGGCCGCGCCGGCATCGCTGTGGTGGTGCTCGTGATCGCCTTGGCCGTGAACCCGATCGCCTTCACCCCTGCCACCGTGACGCTGCTGATCATGACACCGGTGGCGGGCACGGCGATCTTCAGCGCGCTCTTCGTCGCGGCAGCCGGCTGCCAGTTCTGGCTGGTCGACGCAAGCGAGATGGTCAACTCCTTCACGTACGGGAGCAGCTACGCGGCCACCTACCCCACCGCGATCTTCACGACGCCGATGCGGGTGCTGTTCACCTTCGTGGTGCCCGCAGCGTTCACCGCCTATCTACCCACCCTGCTTCTGCTCGGGCTCGACGGCCCCTCCTGGACGCCTGCGTGGCTCGGCTGGCTGACGCCGGTTGCTGCGCTGGCGGCCTGGGGTGCCGCGATGCTGTTGTGGCGCGCGGGGCTTCGTCACTACACGGGAGCCGGCTCATGACCGACCAGATCGTCCACGCCCGCGGGCTCACCCGGGACTTCACGATCCGCTCCGGCGGGTGGCGACGGACCAAGCGAGTGGTCCACGCCGTCGTCGATCTCGATCTCGAGATCTCCGCGGGCGAGGCAGTCGGCTACATCGGCGCCAACGGCGCCGGCAAGTCGACCACGATCAAGATGCTCACCGGCATCCTCGCCCCCACCAGCGGCACCGTGCAGACCTGCGGCCTCCAGCCACAGAGGTCCCGGCGCGCGCTCGCCCGCCAGATCGGTGTGGTGTTCGGCCAGCGTTCGCAGCTGTGGTGGGACCTGCCGCTGCGCGAGTCCTACCGGGTACTCGCCTCGATCCATCGACTCGGCCCCAGCCACCGCGAGCGCCTCGACGAGCTGATCGATGCCCTCGACCTGGCGGGGTTCCTCGACACCCCGGTCCGGCAGCTCTCGCTCGGGCAGCGGATCCGTGGCGAGATCGCGGCCGCGCTGCTGCACTCGCCGCGCCTGCTCATTCTCGACGAACCCACCATCGGCCTCGACGTACTCAGCAAGGAGCGGCTACGCACGTTCCTGGTCTCCGAGCGCGAGACCCACGGCACCACGTTGCTGCTCACCACCCACGACATGGACGACGTCCAACGCCTCACCGACCGGATCATCGTCGTGGAACACGGCCGCGTGGCCTACACCGGCGACCTGCCCGGGCTGGTGCGGCGCGTCGGCGCCGACCGCGTGGTGGTGCTCGACCTCGACGAGCCCTCGGCCCCGCTCGACGGCGTCCCCGGCACCCGCCTCATCGCCACCGAGCACGAGGGTCTGCGGCAGCGGCTCGCGCTGCTCCCTGGCGCCACCGCCGCGAAGGTGCTCGCCGAGGTGGCCCGCCGCGCACCGCTGCGCGACCTCACGATCGAGGAGCCCGACATCGAGGACGTCGTCCGCCGTCTGTACGCCACGCAGCGGTCGTGAACATCTCGGTCCCCGTATCACTAGTACGTAGTTACGTACTTTCGTATAGACTCGGCGAGTGACCTCAGAGAAGACCGATGTCGAGACCCGCCTGACCGGACTCGAAGAGCGCCTCGCTCGCCTCGAGGCGAGCACGCTCGACCGGACCGACGACAACGCTGAGCGCGCCGGCGAGCCACCCACCGATACGACCGCACCCCTCTGGATCGTGGACGGCATCCGCGCCACTCGTGCTGCCGATGACCTGACCAACGGCGCCGTTCACCTGGCGGGCAGCCTCACGTTGCCGGACGGGACGCCCGTCAACTGGCAGCAGGGTGCCGCGCTCGACGACCTGCTCACCTCGAGCTGGGCGCCGGCCGTGCAGCGACTGGCTGCGCTGGCGCACCCGGTCCGTCTCGCCATCCTGCGGCACCTCCTGAACGGCCACGAGACCACCGCCGAGCTGGCGGAGGTCGAGGACATGGGAACCGCAGGTCAGCTGCACCACCACCTCCGGCAGCTCGTCGCCGCCGGCTGGGTGACCCAACGCGGCCGCGGCCGGTACACGGTGCTCCCCGCGCGCGTGGTCCCGCTGCTCACGATCGTGGAGGCCTCGCTGTGACCGCGCTGCTGCGGACCATCTACCGCTACCGCCTCGTCACCCTCAGCGTGGCTGTCGCCATCGGCGTCCTCAGCGGTATCACGGCTGAGCTCGAGCTGCCCGAGGCCGTTCGCGGACCGCAACGCGGGCTCGTGTTCGCTGCCTTCGCTGCAGCGGCGATCACGATCGCCGCCTCGGCCTTCGCACGCCGCCAGGTCGTCGTGCCCGCCCCGGTCCCTGTCGCGGCGCCGGTGCACGGTAGCTGGATGGCGATCAACAGCCCGTCGTCCGCCGTGCCCAGCCACGGCACCCGCGCCTACGCGCAGGCCTACGCGATCGACCTCGTCTCCTGGCCACCGCAGCCGCATGAGAAGGACGGCGACGACGGCGGCTGGGTCCGCCCGGACGCGTTTCCAGGCTTCGGGGCCCCGGTGCTGGCAATGATCGACGGCACGGTCGTGACCGCACGTGGCTGGCGGCGCGACCACCGCAGCCGCACCAGCACCGCCGCGCGCGCCTACCTGGTCCTCGAGGGACTGGTCCGAATGCTCGCCGGCCCGGGCTGGATCACCGGGAACCACGTGGTGATCCGCGGCGACGACGGCACCTACGCCCTGGTCGCGCACCTGCGTCGCGGCTCGCTCCAGGTCCGGCGCGGCGATCGCGTGCACGCCGGTCAGCAGCTCGGCGACTGCGGCAACTCGGGCAACAGCAGCGAGCCCCACGTGCACGCCCAGCTGATGGACCGCGCCTCGACCTGGGTGGCCGAAGGCATCCCGATGACCTTCAGCGCCGTCGAGGTGAACCTCCCCGATGCTGCCGACCTCCCTCCGGGAGCGGAGGACTTCGAGCCCGACCGCCCCGACCCCGCACAGCGCTTCCCGGGCATCCCCGCAAACGGCGAGATCCTCGTGGCCACACCTGCGGTCAGACCACGGACGCCCTGAACCGCCGGGACCCTGCTGCGCGGTGCCCCCATCGATTAGCGCATCCCGTAGGTTGATGCCGTGACGGCCCCTCAACCCGAGCTGGCGAGACGGATCGGGGTACGGGACGCCGTCGTCGTCGGACTGAGCGCCATGATCGGCGCCGGCATCTTCTCCGTCTGGGGCCCGGCGAGCGCAGCCGCCGGTGACGCACTGCTGGTCGCCCTCGCTGTCGCTGCGGTCCTCGCACTCTGCAACGCGACATCGTCGGCGCAACTCGCCGCACACCACCCTGCCTCAGGTGGCACCTACGTGTTCGGCAACCGGGTACTCGGTCCCTGGTGGGGATTCACGGCAGGCTGGGGCTTCGTCATCGGCAAGACGGCGTCCTGTGCGGCGATGGCGCTCACGTTCGCCGCGTACGTGATGCCTGGGCCGGCGTGGGTGCAGCGCGCGGTCGCGGCGGCGGCCGTGGCCGCCCTCACCCTCGCAGCCGTGCGCGGTATCACCCGCACCGCGCAGGTGGCCCGGGTGCTGCTCGTGATCGCACTGCTCGGTCTGGTGGCGCTCCTGATCGCCAGCTCGGTCGGCTCGACGCCCGCGCCGCCGAGCCTCGAACCGCCGACGAGCTGGCACGGCATCCTCCAGGGCGCCGGCCTGCTGTTCTTCGCCTTCGCCGGCTACGCACGCATCGCCACCCTCGCCGAGGAAGTGCGGACACCGGCGATGATCGGCCGGGCCGTGCTGATCTCCCTCGCCACCGTGGTCCTGCTGTACGGGCTCGTGGCCGTCACGCTGCTGAGCACCATCGGTGGCGACCTCCCTGGGACCACCTCACCGCTGGCCGACCTCGCCGAGCAGCTCACGGTCCCCGGGCTGGCGCTCGCCGTCCGCATCGCTGCCGCAGCAGCGGCGCTCGGCGCCTTGCTGGCCCTGCTCACCGGCATCAGCCGGACCACGCTCGCGATGGCACGCGAGGACGACCTACCCCGGTCGCTCGCAGTCGTCGAGCCGCGTCACCAGGTGCCCGCGCGAGCCCAGCTGCTGCTCGGCCTCGTGATCGTGGTGATCGTGCTCATCGCCGACCTCCGCGGGGCGATCGGCTTCTCGTCATTCGGAGTGCTCGTCTACTACGCGGTGACGAACCTCGCGGCGTTGCGCCAGCCGCGCGAGCAACGCCGCTGGCCCCGCGCGTTGCCGATCGTCGGCGTGGTCGGCTGCGTCGCCGTGGCACTCAGCCTGCCCGCCGAGGCGGTGATCGGCGGCCTCGCCGTCCTCGCTGCCGGCTTCGGCTACCGCCTGCTGCGCACCCGAGGGTCGTCCTGAGCTCCACAACGCTTCCCCCTCGGAACCCACACCCCCGATACGCGACACGCCCCCGACCCAGAGGGCCGGGGGCGTGTCGTGAACACCGGGTCAGCGGTAGTCGCTGAACCCGCCGAGGTCGAGCTCCTCGAGCGCGATCGCGTCCGCGCCCTCGGAGATCGGACCGTAGTCGATCTCGTCGTAGCCGAAGCTCGGGTAGATCTCCGCCTTCGCCTCTTCGGTGGGCTCCACCCGCACGTTGCGGTACCGGGGAAGACCGGTACCCGCCGGGATGAGCTTACCGAGGATGACGTTCTCCTTGAGGCCGAGCAGCGAGTCCGAACGACCGCTCATCGCGGCCTCGGTCAGCACCTTCGTGGTCTCCTGGAACGACGCCGCGGACAGCCACGAGTCAGTCGCCAGCGAGGCCTTGGTGATGCCCATGAGCTCCGGACGCCCGGCAGCCGGGGTCCCACCCTCGGACACCACGCGGCGGTTCTCGTCCTCGAACCGACCACGCTCGGACAACTCGCCCGGCAGCAGCCGGGAGTCACCCGAGTCGAGCACGGTCACGCGACGCAGCATCTGCCGCACGATGACCTCGATGTGCTTGTCGTGGATGTCCACACCCTGGGAGCGGTAGACCTCCTGGACCTCGTCCACGAGGTGCTTCTGCACCGAGCGCGGACCGAGGATGCGGAGCACCTTCTTCGGGTCAACAGCACCGGAGACCAGCTGCTGCCCGACCGCCACGTGGTCGCCGTCCTGGGCGAGCAGGCGCGAGCGCTTGCTGACCTGGTAGACGATCTCCTCGGTGCCGTCATCAGGCGTGAGCGTGATCTTGCGCGCACGGTCGGTGTCCTCGATGGCGATACGTCCCGCCATCTCGGCGATCGGCGCCTCGCTCTTCGGGGTACGAGCCTCGAACAGGTCGGTCACACGCGGCAGACCCTGCGTGATGTCGTCGGCCGAGGCCACACCACCGGAGTGGAACGTCCGCATCGTCAGCTGAGTACCGGGCTCACCGATCGACTGCGCCGCGATGATGCCCACGGCCTCGCCGATGTCGACGAGCTCGCCGGTGGCCAGCGAACGGCCGTAGCACTTGGCGCACGTGCCCACGCGGGACTCGCACGTCAGCACCGAACGCACCTTGATGCTCTCGACACCCGAGGCGATCAGCTTGTCGATGAGGACGTCACCGACGTCGTCACCCGACTCACCGAGAACGGTGCCGTCGGACGCCACGGCCTGACCCGCGAGGGTACGGGCGTAGACGCTCGTCTCGACCTTGTCGTGTCGGCGAGCAACGCCGTCGGGACCGACCTCGACGATCGGCTGCGTCAGACCACGCTCAGTGCCGCAGTCCTCCTCACGGATGATGACATCCTGCGACACGTCCACGAGACGACGAGTCAGGTAGCCCGACTCGGCGGTCCGCAGCGCGGTGTCGGCCAGACCCTTACGGGCACCGTGCGTCGCGATGAAGTACTCGAGCACCGAGAGGCCTTCTCGGTAGTTCGACTTGATCGGACGCGGGATGATCTCACCCTTCGGGTTCGCCACCAGACCACGCATACCGGCGATCTGACGCACCTGCATCCAGTTGCCTCGCGCACCCGAGGTGACCATGCGGAACACCGAGTTCTGCTCGGGGAAGTTCTCCCGCATCGAGGTGTCGACGTCGTCGGTCGCCTGGGTCCAGATCCCGATGAGCTCCTGACGGCGCTCGTCGTCGGTGATCAGACCGCGGTCGTACTGACCCTGGACCTTGGCGGCCTTCTCCTCGTAGCCCGCAAGGATCTCGGTCTTGGCGCCGGGGGCGACCACGTCGGAGATCCCGATCGTCACGCCCGAACGGGTGGCCCAGCGGAAGCCGGCCTCCTTGAGCGCATCCAGCGAGGCAGCGACCTCGACCTTCGGGTACCGCTCGGCGAGGTCGTTGACGATCGTCGAGAGGACCTTCTTGTCGACCACCGTGTTGACGTACGGGTAGTCGACCGGCAGCAGCTCGTTGAACAGCGCACGGCCCAGCGTGGTCGCGAAGGTGATCGGCTCACCCTCGCTCCAGCCCTCGGGAGCCTCGAAGCCGTCGGTAGGCGGCACGAGGTCGTCCATGCGGATCGAGATCGAGGCGTTGAGGTCCAGGTCGCCGGCGTCGAACGCCATCGTGGCCTCGGCCGGCGAGGTGAACGTGCGGCCCTCGCCCGCGACGCCCTCACGAGCGCTGGTGAGGTGGAACAGACCGATGATCATGTCCTGGGTGGGCATGGTCACCGGGCGGCCGTCGCTCGGCTTGAGGATGTTGTTGCTCGAGAGCATCAGGATGCGGGCCTCGGCCTGCGCCTCCGCCGACAGCGGCAGGTGCACCGCCATCTGGTCACCATCGAAGTCGGCGTTGAACGCACCACACACCAGCGGGTGCAGGTGGATCGCCTTGCCCTCGACCAGCTGCGGCTCGAACGCCTGGATGCCCAGCCGGTGCAGCGTGGGCGCACGGTTCAGCAGCACCGGGTGCTCGGTGATGACCTCTTCCAGCACGTCCCACACGACCGAGCGCGCGCGCTCGACCATCCGCTTGGCGGACTTGATGTTCTGGGCGTGGTTGAGGTCCACCAGCCGCTTCATGACGAACGGCTTGAACAGCTCGAGCGCCATCTGCTTGGGCAGACCGCACTGGTGCAGCTTCAGCTGCGGGCCGACCACGATGACCGAACGGCCCGAGTAGTCGACGCGCTTGCCGAGCAGGTTCTGACGGAAACGACCCTGCTTGCCCTTGAGCATGTCGGAGATCGACTTCAGCGGCCGGTTACCCGGACCGGTGACCGGACGACCACGGCGACCGTTGTCGAACAGCGAGTCGACGGCCTCCTGGAGCATCCGCTTCTCGTTGTTGACGATGATCTCCGGCGCGCCCAGGTCCAGCAGCCGCTTGAGGCGGTTGTTGCGGTTGATGACGCGGCGGTACAGGTCGTTCAGGTCCGAGGTCGCGAACCGGCCACCATCGAGCTGCACCATCGGGCGCAGGTCCGGCGGGATGACCGGCACGCAGTCCAGCACCATGCCCAACGGGCTGTTGGTGGTGGTGAGGAACGCGTTGACGACCTTGAGGCGCTTGAGGGCACGGGTCTTGCGCTGGCCCTTGCCGCTGCGGATGATCTCGCGCAGGTTCTCCGACTCGGCAGCCAGGTCGAAGGTCTCGAGGCGACGCTGGATCGCCTCGGCGCCCATCGCACCCTTGAAGTAGTTGCCGTAGCGGTCCTGCAGCTGGCGGTAGAGCATCTCGTCGCCCTCGAGGTCGGCGACCTTGAGGTTGACGAAGCGGTCCCAGACCAGTTCGAGGCGGTCGATCTCGGCATCGGCGCGCTTGCGCAGCTGAGCCATCTCGCGCTCGGCGGAATCCTTGACCTTGCGGCGTGCGTCAGCCTTGGCGCCCTCGGCCTCGAGCTCGGCGATGTCGGCCTCGAGCCGCTCACCGCGCTTGGCGATGTCGAGGTCGCGCTGCTTGGCGATCTCGTTCTTCTCGAGGTCGATCTCGTTCTGCAGGCTGGGCAGGTCCTCGCGGCGCCCCTCCTCGTCGACCTCGGTGATCATGTAGGCCGCGAAGTAGATGACCTTCTCGAGGTCCTTCGGGGCGAGGTCGAGCAGGTAGCCCAGCCGCGACGGCACGCCCTTGAAGTACCAGATGTGGGTGACCGGAGCGGCGAGCTCGATGTGGCCCATCCGGTCGCGGCGCACCTTGCTCCGGGTCACCTCGACGCCGCAGCGCTCACAGATGATGCCCTTGAAGCGGACGCGCTTGTACTTGCCGCAGTAGCACTCCCAGTCCCGGGTGGGACCGAAGATCTTCTCGCAGAACAGCCCATCCTTCTCAGGCTTGAGCGTGCGGTAGTTGATGGTCTCCGGCTTCTTGACCTCGCCGTGGGACCACGTGCGGACCTCGTCCGCGGTGGCCAGACCGATACGGAGCTCGTCGAACACGTTGACGTCGAGCA
>NZ_JBMDXJ010000187.1:0-15508 GCF_048594945.1 Pseudactinotalea sp.
GCTCAGCTCGGCCCATGCCTGCGCCGGGGTCAACGCGACGGTCTCGCTCATGAAGTGGGCTCCAGCTCGTGTCGGGTCGGGGGATCGGCGCCGGGTCGCGACACCGTGATCGCGGCGATCCGGGCTGCCCACCGCATGGCCGTGCGTAGGTCGTCCTCGGAGATCGCATGCAGCTTCTCGCGCCGGCTGGCGCCGAGCAGTTTCGCGGTCCAGAGCGCATCGATCAACCCGCTCATGTACGAGTCGCCGGCGCCCACGGTGTCCACGACCGTGACGGCCGGTGCAGGTACGTGGACCTCGAGGCCGCTGCTGGTGAATGCGGTGGACCCCTGGTCGGCCTGGGTCACGACCACGACCGCTGGCCCCTGCTGCGCCCACTCACGGGCAGCATCGAGCGGGTCGAGGTGCGAGTACAGCCACCGGAAGTCTTCGTCGGAGACCTTGATGACGTCGGAGCGGGAGGCCACGCGCTCGATCAGGCTCTCGGCGTCCACCGGCTCGCCCATGATCGAGGGGCGCGCGTTGACGTCGTAGGAGATCGTCGCGTGGTCGCGGGCAGCCAGCGCGATCTCCGCGACCGCATCGGCACCGGGTCGCAGAGTCGCGCCGATCGACCCGACGTGCAGCACCGCGAGGTCGTCATCCAGGTGCACCTCGGGCACGTTCCAGAGCAGGTCGAAGGTGTAGGTGGCCGCGCCATCGGCATCGAGCTGGGCCTCGGCGGTGGAGGTGCGCTCGGCATCGTCGGACCCGGGCACGAGGTGCACGTCGGAGGCACGCAGGTGGTCGTGGACGGCCCGGCCGCGCTCGTCGCGACCGAACCAGGTGGCGAGCTGGGCGTGCCGGCCGAGGCGTGCGAGCCCGAGCGCCACGTTCGCGGGCGAGCCGCCCGGGTGCTCGGTGACCTCTCCGGCGGCGTCACGGACGATATCGACGAGTGCTTCGCCGATCACGAGTGCGTGGCTCACGCGGGCTCCTCCTCCTGGTCGGTCTCCTCGACGGCGACCGTCGCGTCACGGGCGCCGGCGAGCCGTTCACGTGCATCGTCGATGACACTCTGGCACCGGTCGGCGAGCGCCTCGCCTCGTTCCCACAGCGCGAGCGAGTCCTCGAGGCTGGCGGCGCCGGACTCCAGCCGTGCCACCACGTCCATCAGCTCGTCGCGCGCCTGTTCGTAGGTCAGCGCCGCGGGGTCGGGTGCGTGGGTCACGACTCGAATCCAACCACTGCATCCGCACCTTCGTCACCCGCGCCGGACTGCGAGACCGTCACGCCGATCCGGCCTTGTGCGAGCAGGCCGGTCAACCGATCGCCGACGGCGGCCTGTCCCGGTGAGCGCACCACCTCGCCTTCCGCCGTGCGTAGCACCGCGTACCCCCGGTCCAGGGTGGCCTGAGGGGACAGGGTGCGCAACGCCGTCCGGAGTGTCTCGACTCCCGCCGTTGCCGAGGCGACCTGTTCGGTGAGCGCGCGGCGGCTGCGCTCGCGGGCGCCGCTGAGCGCGTGGACGTGGACCTCGAGGATGCGTGTCGGGTCCACGAGGACCGGCCGGGAACGCAGCGCTCGGATCCGGTGCTGCTCGGTGTCGATCCGGTGTCGCAGCACGGCGCGCAACCGCTGCCGCGCCGTGCTCAGCCCCGCACGCTCGTGCGCGACGTCGGGGACGACCCGCTTGGCGGCGTCGGTGGGGGTGGAGGCCCGGTAGTCGGCCACGAGATCGAGCAGCGGGGCGTCGGTCTCGTGCCCGATCGCGGACACGATCGGGGTGGTCGCCGCGGCTGCGGCACGGATCATCGCCTCGTTCGAGAACGGCAGCAGGTCCTCCACGGCTCCGCCGCCGCGGGTGACCACGATGACGTCGACCTCGGGGTGGGCATCCAGGTCGCGGATCGCCTGCACCACCTGGCCCACGCAGTTCGGGCCCTGCACCGCCACCTCGCGGATCTCGAACGCGACCTGCGGCCATCGGTCGCGGGCGTTGACCAGCACGTCGTCGCGAGCCTTGGCCTTCGGCGCGCAGATCAGACCTACCCGGGTGGGCAGGAACGGCAGCGGCTGCTTGCGCTCGCCGTCGAAGAGCCCTTCTGCGGCGAGCACGCGCTTGAGCTGCTCGATCCGTGCCAGCAGGTCACCGATCCCCACGGCACGGATCGTGCGCGCCGCGAGCTGCAGCGTGCCGCGCTTGACCCAGTACTCCGGCTTGGCCTGCACCACCACGTGCGCGCCCTCGCCCACCTCGGGCAGGCCGGCGAGCGCACGCTTCGGGATCGTCACCGACAGCGACATGTCGACATCGGTGTCGCGCAGCTTCAGCCACGCGGTCTTGCTCGAGTTGTGGGCGTTGAGGTCCACGATCTGGCCCTCGACCCACACGCTCGGCATCCGGGCGACGTAATCGGCGATCTTGCTCGAGAGCAGTCGCACCGGCCACGGGTTCTCCGCCGTGGTCTCCAGCGCTTTCGTGGGCAGCGGTGCGGGCTCGGTCACCATCCAAGAGTGCCCCATCCCACCGACACCGCTGCACGAGGGGCGTGCCTGGGCATCGCGCAGCAGGCCCGCATTGGATCGGAGCGTCCCGAGGTGAGGGAGCGCACAGGGACATCCGCGGCAGACATGGGAGAATCGAGGCGTGAGCGAGACTGCGACTACCGGGAGCAAGAGGATCCTGCTGGCGGCCCCGCGGGGGTATTGCGCCGGCGTGGACCGCGCCGTCGAGGCCGTGGAGAAGGCGCTCGCGCACTACGGGGCACCGGTCTACGTGCGCAAGGAGATCGTCCACAACAAGTACGTGGTCGAGACGCTCACCGAGCGCGGCGCGATCTTCGTGCAGGAGACCGACGAGGTGCCCGAGGGCGCCCGTGTGATCTTCTCGGCGCACGGCGTCTCGCCCGCGGTGCACGCCCAGGCCGCCGAGCGCAACCTCGACACGATCGACGCCACCTGCCCCTTGGTCACCAAGGTGCACAAGGAAGCGGTGCGGTTCGCCAACGACGACTTCGACATCCTGCTCATCGGCCACGAGGGCCACGAGGAGGTCGAGGGCACGGCCGGTGAGGCACCCGAGCACATCACGCTGGTCAACGGCCCCGAGGCCGTGGACGGTATCGAGGTCCGCGACCCGGAGAAGGTCGTCTGGCTCTCGCAGACCACGCTCTCGGTCGACGAGACGATGGAGACCGTGCGGCGGCTGCGCGAGAAGTTCCCGCACCTCGCCGACCCGCCCAGCGACGACATCTGCTACGCCACCCAGAACCGCCAGGTCGCGGTCAAGAAGATCGCACCACAGGCCGACGTGGTGATCGTGGTCGGCTCGGCGAACTCCTCCAACTCGGTGCGGCTCGTGGAGGTCGCCCTCGAGTCGGGCGCCGGTGCCTCCTACCGCGTGGACCAGGCCTCCGAGCTCGAGGAGGCATGGTTCGACGGCGCATCGACCGTTGGTCTGACCTCCGGCGCCTCGGTGCCCGAGATCCTCGTGCGTGATGTCATCACCCAGCTGGGCGAGTGGGGTTTCGGGGACGTCGAGGAGGTCCGCACCGCGACCGAGGACCTGATGTTCTCGCTGCCGCGTGAGCTGCGTGCCGACCTCAAGAAGGCGGGGCAGTCGACCAAGCGGCCCCGCCAGCTCGACCTGCGACCGGTCTAGGGAGCCTGAGGTGACCCGCGTGCCCGAGGCGGTTGCGCCGTCGGGAACTGTGCCGCGGTGAGCGGGCACCGGGCGTGAGATCGCCGCGGCGCCCGACCACCCGCTACGCCGGCACCACCAGCCGGTAGCCGATCCCGCGCACCGAGGCGATCTCCAGCCCCGTACCCGGGTCGAGCCGCTTGCGCAGGCGCTTGACTGCGGACGTGACCACATCGGGCGCACCGAGGTACGCCGTGTGCCAGACCCGTCGGGTGAGCTCGGCGAACGACCAGACCCGCTCGATCTCCGAGGCGAGCGCCGCAAGGAGATCGAACTCGCGCGGCGACAGGTGCAGCAGCCGCCCGGCGATCGAGACCTCACGGACCGCGGGATCAACCAGCAGCGGCCCACGCTGGATCACGCCCCCGGGCGCGGAGCCGGCCACCGCGCCAGGCGGTGCGGCCGGGTCGCGATCGGGTCCGAGGAGTGCTCGCGCACCCTCGGTATCAGCTGCGGCGACCACGACCGCCTGGTCCTTGACCAGGCGTGCGACCTCACCGCAGGCCTCGAGCGAGAGTCCGACGCAGAGCACATAGCCCTGGTCGGTTTCCGCAACATCGATGGACATGTAGACCTCCACCCCCCCGGGGAGTCATGGAGGTGATCCTTCTGCTCTGGCGACGGTCCGTCAAGCACCCGTTGTCTGGGAGCTGCCCCGATGCCGACCCTGAACTGTCCGTGAGGTGCCCGTGACCTGGCCTGGAACGGTCCTTGTCGGTGAGTGGCCCGGAGCGAAACCGTGTGAGGTGTCCCTCACCTGGGACGCGGACTGGTGCCCGGCCGACCGGCCGGACCCATCGATCAGGAGGCACTGTGCGCACACCCTCAGCCAGACGTCTGGCCATAGCGGGATGCGCGACCGCCGGGATGCTTGCGACGTTCGTCGCAGGGGCGATCCCGGCGCTCGCGGAACCCGATCCTGTGGTCCCAGCCGCGGCAGACGACAAGTTCACCGACGAGGCCATGACCACGCTGTCCGAGGAGGACAGCGCGGACTTCTGGGTCCGGTTCGCCGACCGGGCGGACCTGAGCAGCGCCGCGGCGATCCCGGACTGGGACGACCGCGGCGCCGCTGTCTACGAGGCGCTGACGTCCACGGCGGCCGCGTCGCAGGCCGACACGATCGCCGAGCTCGACGCGGCCGGCGCGAGCTACACCCCACGGTGGGTGACCAACGCGATCCTCGTCCACGACGGCACGCTGGAGCTGGCACAGTCCCTGGCCGCAAGCAGCGAGGTCCTGGAGATCCGCGAAACCACCACGTACCCGGGTGAGGAGCCTGTGGAGGAGGTCCGTGGCACCACCAGCCTGGACGCGATCGAGTTGGGCGTGCAGGCGATCAATGCCGACGACGTCTGGAACGAGATCGGGGTCACCGGTGAGGGCATCGTCGTGGCCAACATCGACTCGGGGGTCGACGGTGACCACCCGGCGCTGATCGAGCACTACCGCGGCTACAACGCCGACGGCACCTTCACCAACGACTACAACTGGTTCGACGTGGCCGGTGCCTGTGGTGACGTGCCGTGCGACACCGACAGCCACGGGTCGCACACGATGGGCACGATTGCCGGCGGTGACGGTGGCGACAACCAGATCGGGGTCGCACCCGGTGCCGAGTGGATCGCCGCCAACGGCTGCTCCACCTGCGCCGACGCCGACCTCATCGCCTCGGGCGTGTGGATCGTGGCCCCCACCGACAGCGAGGGCAGCAACCCGGACCCGAGCAAGCGCCCGCACATCGTCAACAACTCCTGGGGCTCGACGATCCCCACGAACGACCCGTTCATGGAGGACGTCATCGAGGCCTGGGAGGCCGCGGGCATCTTCGGCACCTGGTCCAACGGCAACAGCGGGCCCTCGTGCGAGAGCAGCGGTTCGCCCGGCAGCCGCACCATCACCTACTCGGTGGGTGCGTATGACGTGAACGGCAACATCGCCTCGTTCTCGGCTCGCGGTCCTGGTCAGGACGGCACGGTCAAGCCGAACATCGCCGCCCCGGGCGTCAACGTGCGCTCGGCGCTCGACGACGGCACCTACGGCAGCAAGTCGGGTACGTCGATGGCTGCGCCGCACCTCGCGGGTGCGATCGCGCTGCTGTGGAGTGCTGCCCCCTCGCTGGTCGGTGACATCGCCGGCACGCAGGAGCTGCTGAACGAGACCGCCGTGGACGTGGACGACACCACCTGTGGTGGCACCGCAGAGAACAACAACGTCTGGGGCGAGGGCACGCTCGACGCGCTCGCGCTCGTGCAGGCCGCGCCGATCGGTGACGCAGGCACGCTCGAGGGCACGGTCGCCGACGAAGCCGGCGAGGCCATCGCCGGCGCCTCGGTGCAGGTCGAGGGGCCGACCGAGCGCACCGTCACCACCGACGAGGAGGGCACGTTCTCGCTCGGCGTCGTCGCCGGCGAGTACACGGTGACCGCCTCGGCGTTCGGGTTCGAGCCAGCCACCGCGGAGGCCACGGTCACCTCGGGCGAGACCAGCACGGTCGCGCTCACGCTGGCAGCGGCAACCTCGTTCACGGTCTCCGGCACGGTGACCGATGCGACCTCCGGTGACCCGGTGGCTGGTGCGACGGTGAGCCTCGGCTCCCCGATCGAGTCGGTCACCACGGACGAGGAGGGTGCCTACGCCTTCCCCGAGGTCCCGGCCGGTACCTACATGCTGTCGGTCACGGCAGGCGCGTGCGCGGCACCGTTCACACAGGAGCTCACCGTGGATGGCGACGAGACAGTCGACGCCGAGCTCGAAGCCGTGGTCGACGACTTCGGCTACTACTGCACGGTCGGCAGCGGCGACTACCTCCAGGGCGAGGACGCGGTCGACCTCACGGGCGACGAGGCGACCGCCACGCTCGACCTCCCGTTCGCGTTCAGCCTGTACGGCGAGAGCTACGACCAGGTTCACCTGTCCACCAACGGGCACCTGAACTTCCTCGCGCCGGCGACCGCGTTCTCGAACGTGTCGATCCCTGCGGCAGGAGTGCCGAACGCGGCGCTGTACCCGTTCTGGGACGACCTGCAGGTCGACGCGGACGCGGGTGTCTACACGGCGCAGACCGAGGTCGACGGCGAGGACGCGTTCGTGGTCGAGTACCGCAACGTGAAGCCGTACGGTGCGGCCGCTGAGCAGCGGCTGAGCTTTTCGGCCACGCTGGTTGCCGACGGGCAGGTGATCTTCGGTTACGGGGATCTCACTCCCGAGGGCGACGAGCGTGCGGCCGGGAACTCGGCGACCGTGGGCATCGAGAACGCCGATGGCACGATCGCGCACCAGTACTCCTTCAACCAGGCGGTGCTGGAGCCGGGCTTGTCGATCGCGTACGCGCTGCCCCCGCATGGCTTCGTGGAGGGCGGCGTCACCGACGCCAACGACGGGCTGCCGGTCGCGGGTGCCACCGTCACGGCCACGCCTGCCGATGGCTCCGACCCCGTGGTCGCGACCACGGGTGACGACGGCAGCTACGAGCTGCTGCTGTTCTTCGGCTCGTACACGGTGGAGATCGCGGCGCCGGGGTACGTGGCGCAGGAGCGTGACGTGATCATCAACGTCGACGGCGAACGCAACACGTTCTCACCGGCCCTCGAGACGGGCATCGCGGACGTCGCTCCGCCGTCGTTCTCCTGGGTTCTGACCGAGGGCGAGAGCCGGACGGCGGATCTCACGATCGGCAACTCGGGTTCAGCTCCGTTGGACTACGAGATCGGTGAGCTGCCGCGGAGCGTGCAGACTCAGGCGCAAGCACCGGCATTGTCGCTGGGGGCGCAGTCCACCACGACGGTCCCGGCGGGCGCCACCACGCTCGACGAGGCAGAGACCGCCGTCGCGGAGGTCACGGAGGGTGCGGCCGAGGCCGACACCGAGGCGACCACCGCAGCCGGCCTCTACACGGCCGACCAGGAGGACGCGTTCCGCAGCCGCACGAACACCCCTGACGCACCCGGCGACGTGCTCGCCGAGTGGAACCCGGGACTGTCCGGGGTGGCCTGGGGCGTCGGATACACCGGCGACGTGTGGCTCTCCGACGCGGAGCTGGTGACCAACCACCAGTTCACGGCGGACGGCACCGAGCAGGCCTCGTACCCGGCGAACTGGGGCGGCACCTGGTCCGGTGACCTCGCGCAGGACACCAGCACCGGTGACCTGTGCCAGGTGAACGTGGGCGGTGACAACGGGATCGTCTGCTTCGACCCGGCCACGGGAGCGGAGACCGACCGGTTGACCGGTTCCCCCTGGAGCAGCGTCTCGCAGCGCGGTGTCGCCTACAACCCGACCGACGATGTGTTCTATGTCGGCGGCTGGAACGAGGGCATCATCTACACGGTGGCGGGCTTCTCGCACGGCACCCCGGGTGAGACTCTCGCCCAGTGCGAGCCGGACGAGCCGGGGATCGCGGGCATCGCCTACAACCCGACGTCCGGCACGATCTGGTTCGTGCCGAGCGTGGCGTCCACGATGATCTACCAGGTCTCGCCCGAGGACTGCTCGACGATCTCCACGGTCGGGTTCCCGAACACGGGTGAGTACCCGGGCGCCGGTCTGGAGATGGACGCCACCGGTGCCCTGTGGGCGACCGACCAGCTCACCGGTGGGGTGTACCTCATCGACGTCGGCGACCCGAACGTCACGGACGTGCCGTGGCTGACGGTCGAGCCCGCTGAGGGCACGGTGCAGCCGGGGGAGGCCGCTGACCTCGAGGTCACGGTGGACACCACCGGTCTGGAGCCCGGCACGTACGGGGCGAACATCCTCGTGCAGACCACGGCGGGCCGCGTGCCCACGGTCACCATCCCGGTGACGCTCGTGGTGTCGGCCTACCAGGTCGCCGTCAACGCCGGTGGTGCGGAGTACACCGATGCCGGTGAGCTCACCTGGTCTGCCGATCAGGCGCTCTCGGGCAACAACTGGGGTTGGGTCGGTCAGCGGTCGGAGGTCGAGACCACCGACGCGGCGATCGGCGGGACAGGCGAGGACGAGCTCTTCCAGTCACGTCGCACCGGCAACTTCTCCTACGTGTTCGAGGACGCACCTGCGGGCACGTACGAGATCGCCCTCGGGTTCGCCGAGTTCGAGGAGCTCTACCCCGAGCGTGACCGGTTGTTCGACGTGCTCGTGAACGGCGAGTACCAGCTGGTGGCGGTCGACGTCGCTGAGGACGTGGGCGGCCTGTACGCCGACCAGTACGTCCTGGTGGTCGAGCACGACGGCGGGGATCTGGAGGTGGAGTTCGGAAACCGCCGTGGCTATGAGTTCCCGATCGTCAACACGTTGAGTGTGACGGAACGGGGAGACCTCTCCGCCGTCTAGCGGTGGAGGTGGCGGCGGCCGGGTCCCGGACATGGGCCCGGCCGCTTGCTGTGCTCGGGCTTCGGCAGCCAGCATGGCCCCCGGTAGCCGCCCCGGCCCCGCGGCCCGGCCCGCTGGTGAGTGTGGTCCCACGTTGTGGGCGGGACGGTGAGTGTGGTCCCACCTGAGGCGTGCCGGTAGGACCACACTCACCGCCCCGGTCGGCGGGAGAGCCTGGCGTCGCTGCACACCGACAGCTGTGAGCAGCGCCTGGGACCTCTCAGGCGCGCTTGCGGCGCTCGGGCTTGGTCGCGAGGTCGGCCAGCTGCAGGAGGGCGAGGGCGTCGTCATCCTCACGATCGCCGTCGAGGGCGGCGCGGCGCTCGGCATCGGCGTCGTACGGGGTGGCGGCGAGAGCGCGGTGCTCGTCGCTCTCGTACAGGTCCGGCTTGGCGGCCGGCACAGCGAGCACCTCCAGCGGGGGCGGGGACTGGAACGCGGGCTCGAGACCCTGCAGCTCGCTGAACCGGCGCACCTGCGTGACGAGCTGGCTGTCGAGCGACCGGTTCAGCTTGTTGAACTGGTCCACGGTGCCGTTGAGGCGCTTGCCGAGATCGGCGAGGTGCTTGCCGAAGGTGGCGAGCCGCTTGTGCAGCTCCCGGCCCACCTCGAAGACCTGCTGCGCCTCGGCAGCCAGCTTCTCCTGCCGCCACGTGTAGCCGACGGTGCGCAGCAGTGCGACCAGCGTGGAGGGCGTCGCGATGACCACGTTCTGCTCGAACGCGCGCTCCCACAGCGTGGGGTCCTTCTCCAGCGCCGCCGCCAGGAACGTCTCAGCAGGCACGAACATCACCACGAACTCCGGCGTGGCGCTGAGCGCCTCCCAGTACGCCTTGGCACCCAGGGAGTCGATGTGGGTGCGCACGTGCCGGGCGTGCGCGTCGAGACGCTTGTTGCGCACGGTCTCGTCGGTGGCCTCCATCGCCTCGAGGTAGCCGCTGAAGGCCACCTTGGAGTCGACCACCACGTTCTTCTCGCCCGGCAGGTGCACCACCAGGTCGGGCCGCAGCAGACCCTCGTCGGTCTGAACGGTCTGCTGCTCGGTGAAGTCGACGTGCGAGAGCATGCCTGCGGCCTCGACCACCCGCCGCAGCTGCAGCTCACCCCACCGCCCGCGCACCTGCGGCGCGCGCAGCGCGGTCACGAGCTGCGACGTCTCGGTGCGCAATGCCTCGGAGGAGGTCTGCATCGCCTTCACCTGCTCCGCCAGCGCGCCGTGCGCCTGCGCGCGCGCCTGCTCGGCCGCAGTCATCTCGGTGCGCACGTCGCCGAGCGTCTTGGCCAGCGGCTCCACCAGCGACCGCACCGCCTCCTCGCGCTTGGCGAGCTCGGCCTGACTGACCTCCTCGGCGCGCTTGAGCCGCTGCTCCGCCTGCTGCAGGAACGCCTCGTTGTTGGCTGCCAGCGCCTTGGCCGAGAGCGCCGAAAACTCGTCCTTGAGGCGCTGCTGGTCCGCCTTGAGCTCCGCGAGCCGCAGCTGGGCGCTCTCGCGCTCCGCCTGCAGCTGCTCGGCCGCGCGTGCCTCGGCCTCGGCCACCCGCTCCGCACCGGTGCGCTCCGCGCTCGCGAGACGTTCGGCCGCGCCGCGTTCGATCTCGGCAGCCCGGTCGGCGCCGGTCCGCTCGGCGGCTGCCAGCCGTTCCGCGGCACCCCGCTCCAGGTCGGCGAAGCGCTGCTGCCACGCCGCGTCCTTGTCGGCCAGGCGCTGATCGGCGGCGGCCTGCACATCGGACAGGCGCTGAGCGACAGCCCGACGCTCGGCCTCGACGTCAGCATCGACACCGGATCGGCGGCCCACGAACCACCCGACGCCCCCGCCCACGACGAGACCGATCACGCAGAGGAGCAGCGGCAGAAGTTCCATGCCCTCGAGACTGTCACGCACCTCCGACATCGCGCCTCAGCCGCGCCGTTCCTCGCGTAATCGCGCCCGCCGGCGGCTCCCACCTCCGGCCAGCCCGTGGACACCCCTCCCGGCGCTCGCGGCACCCGCCTAGAGTGGGTCTCACCACGGGAGTCCGGTAGTGACCGGGCTGAGAGGAAGGTCCCGAACCTTCGACCGTCGAACCTGATCCGGATCATGCCGGCGCAGGGAGGACTCACGCACGGCGTCCCCATGGCGTCACGCGTCCCGTGACCGCACACCAGTGAGGCCACGATGAACACCACCCCCAGCACCCCCCCCGACCCGATCGCCGCCGCGGCGGCCCTCGGCGTCGGTGCCCGCATCACCCTGTCGGTGATGAGCGACGACTACGTGCGCGTCATCACCGACGCACTCACCGCCGTCGACTCCTCCGATCTCGAGGTGGACACCGACAAGGTGTCGACCTTCGTCCGCGGCAGCGAGGAACGGATCGCCACCTACGTGCGCGACCTGATCACCGCCGCCGCCCGCGCCGGCCACCACCTCGTGGCCACCCTGATGTTCTCGCGCGGCTGCCCAGGGGAGGTGTGCGGCGTGATGCCCAGCCTGCGCCCCGCCACTCCCGATCTCGCACCGACCGACCTGCACGTCCAGGCTCAGTGGTCGCTCTACCCGCTGCTGGACCCCGTCGACGGCGCAGACTCGCCGATCGCCGATCATCTCGCCCCGGTCTGGGCTGCCATCGAGCGCTCGCGAGAGCGCGGCACGTTCGTGCGCGGCGAGCACTTCGCGACCACGCTGGCAGGCGACCTGGCGGACGTGCTGACCACCGTCGTCGACACCTGGCTGGCCGTGGGCGAGGCGGTGCCGCACGTGGTCACGCACGTCACGATCTCCGCGAACAGCCCCGCCACCTCGGCGGGCCTGCGATGAGGGCGCGCTGGCAGACGCGTGACGTCATGCTCACGGTGGTCCTCGGTGTCACGTTCGGGTTCCTGTACTGGGTGCTGGTGCAGGCCTGGACTGCTCTTTCGGTGCTGGCCGGCCCGTTCGGCGACCTCACCCAGCACGTGCTGCTGGGCGGCTGGCTGCTCGTCGCCCCGCTCGCGGTCGCCATCACCCGCCGCCCGGGCTCGGGCGTGGTCGCAGAGGTGATGGCGAGCATCGTGGAGGTCGTGTTCCTCGGCTCCCCGGTGGGGCCGATGCTGTTGATCGCCGCGTTCCTGCAAGGGCTGGGCAGCGAGCTGCCGGTCGCGCTGACGCGCTACCGCCGCTTCGGCTGGGGCGTCTACGCGCTCTCAGGCGCGCTCGGGGCCTTCCTGGTGTTCTGGTTCTCCGCCGCCCGCGCGGGCTGGTTCGGCTCCGATCTGCTGATGGTGCGTTTCGGGTTGCAGATCGCTTCCGGCATCCTGCTCGGCGGGCTGCTCGCGAAGGTCATCGTGAGCGCGCTGCGCCGCACGGGCGTGCTCGACTCCTTCGCGATCGCCCGCGAGCCCGCGCCGGCGAACGCCTGATGACTGCCCTGCGCATCCGGGACCTCACGCTCCGCACCGCGCAGGGGCGCACGCTGCTGGCCGGGGTCGACCTCGATGTCGACCCCGGCGAGCACGTGCTCCTCGTGGGCCCGTCCGGCTCCGGCAAGTCCACGCTGCTGCGTGTGATCGCCGGTCTCGAGCCTGCGCCCGGCGTCACGGTGACCGGGTCCGTGCTGGTGGCCGGGCACGAGGTCGTCGGTCACGACCCGGAGCAGGATCGCCCGCCGCTCGATCTCGGCTGGCTGCCGCAGGACCCGGCCGCCGCGGTCTGCCTGCCCCACGTGTACGACGACGTCGCCTTCGGCTGCGAGAACCGCGCCTGGCCGGTGCCGCGGATCGACGCAGCGGTGCGCTCGGCGCTCGCCGCCGTGGGCGGCTGGCCGTGGCGTGACCGCGACACCGGCACGCTCTCCGCCGGCGAGGCGCAGCGGGTCGGCCTCGCGGCGGCCCTGGCTCCCGAGCCTGCGCTGCTGCTCCTCGACGAGCCCACGGCGTTCCTGGACCCCGGCGCGCTGCGCGACGTGCAGCGCATCGTCGGCGGGCTCCGCGAGCCCGCCGTGCTGCTCGTGGAGCATCGCCTCGACGAATGGGCCGACGCCGGTGACCTTCCTCCTCGCGTGATTGCCCTCGACGGCGGCCGTGTGGTCGCCGACGGTCCCGCCTCGCAGGTCTGGTCCCAGGTCGGGACCGACCTCGCCCGGTCGGGTTCCCACCTGCCCTGGTCGGTGGAGCAGCAGGCCGCGCCCGACGGCGGGGCTCACCGTCCGCCGTCGGGCTCGCCCGGGCGAGCAACGCCTGGGGTGAGCCTGCTGCGGGGGGTGGGTCTCGCCGTCGGGCATCACGAGCCTGTTCTCACCGACGTTGAACCGGACCTGCACGCGGGCGAGGTGGTGGCGGTGATCGGCGCGAACGGTTCGGGGAAGTCGACGCTGTTGCACACGCTCGCGGGCGTGCTGCGACCGCTGGCCGGGCAGATCGCGACGGCTGCGCGGCCCGCGCTGGTGTTCGGTGACGCCGAGCTGCAGTTCCTCGCCGACACCGTGGCGGACGAGCTGGCCCTCGACGGCGCGCCACCGAGCGTGGTCTCCGAAACGGTGAGCACGCTGCGGCTGGATCCCGACGCCGCTGTGCACCGGCTCTCCGGCGGCGAGCAGCGGCGGCTCTCGCTCGCCACCGTGCTGCAGGGCGACCGGGCCGTGGTGCTCGCCGACGAGCCGACCCACTCCCTCGACCGCGCCGGCGTGAGGTGGGCGGCGGCGGCGCTGCGGTCGGCGGCGGAGGCGGGGCGGGGAGTGCTGCTGACCAGTCATGACCTGCGGTTCGTGCTCGAGGTGGCCGACCGTGTCTATGTCGTGGTCGACGGACGGCTGCTCGGCGGGGGAACGGCCGCTGAGGTGCTGGCCGGTGGGCTGCCGGCGCGCGCGGGCCTGCCGCTGCCGTCGTCGGTGCGAGCGGCGCTGGAGGTCGCGGCGTGAGGGGCGCGGTGTTGTCGCCGCCGGTCGCCCGGACCGGGCTCGGTCGGCTGAACCCGCTGACCCCGACCGCCTTGCTGCTGGCCCTCGGGGTCACGGTCTCGTTCGTTCTCGACGGCGCAGCGCTGGTCGGTCTGCACCTCTGGTTGGTCGGGGTGCTGGCCGTGGGGTTGCGGGCCGGTGCGGGCGAGCTGGTGCGTGCGCACCTGGTCTTCGCGCCGTTCGCGGTGGGGGTGCTGATGACGAACGCGGTCAGCCGCCCGGGCTCGGTGGTGGCGGTGATCGGACCGCTGACGGCCACCGATGACGGCGTGCGGGTGGGCCTCGCGCTCGCGATCCGCGTGCTGGTGGTGGCGGTCCCGGCGATCCTGGTCGCGCGCCGCACCGACCCGACTCGTCTGGTCGTGGCGCTGATGCAGCACCTGCGGATGCGGCCGCGAGCTGGTTTCGCGGTGCTGACGGCGCATCGGATGCTCGCCGACATGCCGGGGCGCTGGCAGATGCTGCTCGCTGCCGGGCGCTCGCGGGCTCCGTTGGACCGCCGTGGCCGCGCACGGCTGGGGGCTCGTGGCTACGGGCGGGCGGCGCTGGGGCTGCTGGTCGGCGGCATCCGGCGCGGCAACAGGATCGCGGACGCGCTGGACGTGCGGGGTATCGGGGCCCCGGCGCGGACCGCCCGGCTGCGGGAGCCGTTCAGCCGCCGCGACGCGGTGGTCGGGGCCCTGGTGACCCTGGGAGCGGTGACCTGTGCGATCGGGGCGAGCGCCGCCGTCGGAGGTTGAGATCAGACCCTCGCGAGCGGGCTCGTGCGGCGAGTCAGGTACTGAGTCGAGGGGCAAGTACGCTTGTCGCCCGTGGCACTGACGATCGGAATCGCGGGACTGCCGAACGTCGGCAAGTCGACCCTCTTCAACGCGCTGACGCGCGCAACCGTGCTCGCGGCGAACTACCCGTTCGCCACGATCGAGCCGAACGTCGGGGTGGTGCCGCTGCCCGACCCGCGGCTTGCCGTGCTCGCGGGCGTGTTCGGCAGCGAGCGGATCGTGCCGGCCACGGTCAGCTTCGTCGACATCGCCGGCATCGTGCGCGGCGCGAGCGAGGGGGAGGGGCTGGGCAACCAGTTCCTCGCCAACATCCGCGAGGCCGACGCGATCTGCGTGGTCACGCGTGCGTTCGACGACCCCGACGTGGTGCACGTGGACGGCAAGGTCGACCCGGGCTCCGACATCGAGACGATCCTCACCGAGCTGCAGCTCGCCGACCTGCAGACGCTTGAGAAGGCGATCCCGCGGCTCGAGAAGGAGGTCCGCGGCAAGAAGACCGAGCCCGCGGTGCTCGCCGCAGCGCAGCAGGCGATCGAGCTGCTGCAGGCTGGCACGCCGCTGAGTGCGGCCGGCCTGGACGAGGACACGCGTGCTGCCCTGCGTGAGTTCGGGTTGATGACCACCAAGCCTTTCATCTACGTCTTCAACTCCGACGACGCGGTTCTCGCCGACGAGGCCCGTCAGGCTGAGTTGAAGGCACTGGTAGCACCGGCCGATGCCATCTTCCTCGACGCCAAGTTCGAGGCCGAGCTCGTGGAGCTGGAGCCCGAGGAAGC
>NZ_JBMDXJ010000188.1:0-2782 GCF_048594945.1 Pseudactinotalea sp.
TCAGCGGATCCGCGAGCGCGACGCCGAGCACGGACTCGCGCGCCTCGTCGCCGGCTACGCCTGGAAGTGGCGCAGCAAGGGGAAGAGCGGGCTGCACGACATCGAGCTCGACGGCGTCGCCCTGGACTGGAACGTCTCCGATGTCGACTGGATCGCCTCGAAGACCTCCCTCGAGGAGGTCGGATCGATCCATACGGTGCAGGGGTACGACCTCAACTACGCGGGCGTCATCGTCGGCGGGGACTTGCGCATCGATCCCGAGACGGGCCGTCTCGTCGCCGACCGGAAGAACTACTTCGACGCCAAGGGCAAGGCCAACAACACGATGCGCGGGCAGAAGACATCCGACGAGGATCTGCTGCGGTACATCGTCAACGTGTACCGGGTGCTGCTGACGCGGGGGATGCGGGGGACGTATCTGTACGTCGTGGATCCACTGCTGCGGGAGCGGTTCCGGCATCTGCTCTAGGACCCTGGGCTGGGCCCTCAAGCTTCCGTGGGTCGCTGAATCGTGCAGAGAGTCTTCTTGGATCCCTCAGCAGGCATCACCGTCAACCTTGGACCTCATCCAAGGAGTAGGCAGAGGAGTCCGATGCGCGGTCAGGTGTCGGCTTGACTTACCCGAGCATCAGTCCCGTCTCGTCGATCGCCGACGAATGTCTCCGCGAGGACCGATTGACCCCTGTCCTCTGCGTGTTCCACGTCACCGACCAATCCTGCGCGCCCAACTGAGGTTCCGGCGACCCCTAAGTTGAAATCCATGGTTTGGCGGCTAGCCCGCCAACAAACCCTGACGCTTGCTCGCAGCGCGTCCGCCCCCTCCCTACGTCGGCGCCAGGCATGCGTACACCGTGCGGCATTCCCTGCCCGGTGTCACCGGTGCAGTCTTCTTGCCACTTTTGCGGCGCGGGAGGCGCGACGCGATTTGTCCTTCTTCTGACGCTGCGCAGGATTGAGAGGGCGTCGACCCGCCTCCCCTTGAGACCCACGCCCTGCCCAGAGAACCGGACCTTTCGACACACCGTCCGAGCCATCAGGCTCGAGATCCCGCGACCCAGGAAGGCAGCTCGAGGGATTCGCCGAGCGAAAACGAGAAAGGAACTCGCCAAACACGTCCCGAACCCCCGGATACGCCTCCGCGGGGGCACTCCACTTCTTATAGAAGACGGACCCTCTATACTCGTCTCCTTTGCGCCAAATTCCTAAACCTAGGCGACCCACAACCCAGACCTGCAGCCCACCCACGAAGAGAGTAAACAGGCTCATCAGCGCCGAGGCGATCGGTGCAGACCATCCCACAACAGACGCGTACCCATCCCTAAGCGATTGGGGATAGAGGTGAACGACGACATCGACCAGCAAGAGCTCAGCAGGCTTCCAGGCAATACCGACCCAGAAGAGCGCGATAGTGACAATCGTCGATGCAAATACTGGAAGATACGCGACGACCCCCTTGAGGACATATGCGTAGGCGTAGACCACAAAGGCAATTGCTGCAGCCATCCCGAGGTGCGCCCCGACGCTCATTCCCCAACCTAAGATCAGACCCGTCAGACAGAAAGGCAATGCCTCAGGACCTTCGGAACAGGTGCTACCTACAAGGTCGTCTGCAGTCGAGATCGCATACGCCTCCAAGTAAGAGGTCGCAAACATGATCACCCAGAACACGGAGAATAGGATTCCGGCTTTCCAGAACCGCAGCTGCCTTATTCGGCGGCGCCAGACTCTGGACGCCTGGCCGAAGGGGCCGATTTCGATGTCTATGAATTCAGTATCGTCGTTCGCCACACCGCACCTCCGCCAAGGTCGCCGCACACTCGCACTGGACAATTCTCCCGAACAACCCCCAGGCTATTCGTTACCTCAGACAGACGGAGCTTGCAGGCGGGCGATCGCAGCGCCACCGTCGACAGTGAGGCCAGGAGATTCGTTGTGACATCACTGGTTCGGCTACTTCGATTGAAACCGACCTGACCTGTGGTTTGGCCTCCAGATGACGTCGCTGGTCGATGGTCTTCACGGAAGGCCCTCGCCTATCGCTCCGCCGGCCCGGCGCCCTCGTTCGGAACCGTCGGAGACAGTCTGGTAAATACGATGAAGGAGTCGCTCTGGTTCCCGATGCGGGCACAACTGCTGAATCGAGGCGAGTCGACGACCCGCTTTGAACTGGCGAACGCGATCTTCGATTTCAGCCTGGTGTACAGACGGCGTCGCCCTCGGCACTCATCATTCGAGTACACAGCACCCCACGACCCCGACCTCGCCCGCACTCCGCGGGCACTCCCCACCACAGGAAGCCGATGCCTACGAGTGGAGTCCGTGCCATGGGTCAGGTCGGCGTACGTCTACCGCGCTTCAGTTCCCGTCACGAGCACTTGGCCTGACCTGCAGCCGGGCCTCTCGAGCCCGCGGTGGATTCGTCCCGGCTGCGTGATGCGAGTTATCGTTCCGATCACGTCCACAGGGCGAGCGCGGCCCGTCACCGACCTCGAGGCGTTCGCCTCGAGGGACGGTGAGACCGGTGCGACCCCAGTCCGCCGAGCTACTCGCCCTCGACGTGCGCGGTGGCCGCCGAGGCCTCGCGCAGCGCAGCGGACTCGCGGGCGATCCGCTCGGTGATCACCTCCCGGCGGTCCAGGGAGTCCTGCCCGACGGGCAGGTGCAGCGGAAGCGTGCGGCCCGAGGTGACGACCCGGTAGATGAACGCGGCCGCCTTGACGGGATCGCCCAGCTGGGTGTGGTTGGCCTCCTCGGCCCAGTCGAGGGTGACGTGAGCGGGGGT
>NZ_JBMDXJ010000189.1:0-8480 GCF_048594945.1 Pseudactinotalea sp.
GGCGGTACCCCTCGGCGCGCGCGGCGGCGAGGTGCTTGGCCAGTGCGGGGTCCTCGGCGTCCACCACGAGATGGCCCACCAGCTGCCGCAGGCGCGTGAGCGCGAGCGGCACCACGAGGTTCGGTGCCCGCATCGCCACCCGGGACCCGACGCCGAGCATCAGCTTGTCCGCCGCCGAGAGGAAGTCCGCGGAGCCGGCGCTGCCCGCGAGCGCGGCGAGCTCCCGCGCAGCGACCTCCTGGTCCTCCGGCCGGGCCACCCGGTCCACGAACCGCACCGCGAGATCGAGCCCGGCGGGGTTGGCGACCAGCCGCGCCAGCCGCCCCGAGGTGCGCTTCTCGGCAGCGGTCTGCTGCGACGCGGTGCTCTGTGCCCAGCGCCGCGCGAGCACCACAGCGTCCTCGACTACCTCTTCCGCGGGGGTCATGACCATGTGCCCCATCTTGACTCATGCGCCGCGTCAGGTGCCGCACGCACCGCCCGGACGTCATACCCTCGTCACGACCGCGGTACAGCGTCCCGGCAGGCGACGCCCGATCCGAAGGAGCGCCGAGGACCCATGGCCGCGTTGTGGCGCACCGTCCGCCGGCTGCTCGGCGTGCTGCCGGAGGGCACGCGCCGCTTCGTGATCACGTTCGCCGTGCTGCAGAGCGCCCTGGCGTTGCTGGACGTTGCGGCGATCGGGCTGCTCGCGATGATCATGGCGCCGATGCTCACGGGCGCCACGGTCACGCTCCCGGTGCTGGGTGAGATCAGCGAGCCGACCCAGTTCCGGAACGTGCTGCTCGTCGTCGGCGGCTTGATCGTGGCCAAGAGCGCACTGGCGATCGTGCTGCAGCGGTGGGCCACGAAGCGGTTCGCGAGCTTCGAGCAGGTACTCGGCGCACAGCTGCTGGCCGCCACGTTCCGGGCGCCGTGGACCGAGCGGTTGTCCCGGAACGCCACCGACATCGTGCGTTCCACCGACGTGGGCGTGGGCGCCACCGTGGCGGGCGTGCTGATCCCGTTCTGCCAGCTCGCCGGCGAGGTGGTTACGTTCGTGGCGGTACTCGGCGTGCTGCTGGTCGCGCAGCCGCTGCTCGCGAGCGCCACCGTGGTCTACTTCGCCGCGGTGGGCGCGGCCCTGTACCTGTGGGTGCTGCGCCGCGCGGTCAGGGCCGGCCAGGACAACCGCACCTACTCGGCCCGCGCCGTGCGCTTGATGAGCGAGATGATCCATGCCCTGAAGGAGGTCACGCTGCGCGGCCGCTCGGATGAGCTAGCCGAACTGGTCCTCTCGGTCCGGTCCCGCTCCTCCCGCGCCCGCGCCGACCAGACCTTCCTCGGGGCGATCCCTCGGTATGTGCTCGAGGCCGCCTTGATCGGTGGGCTCGGTCTCGGCGCCGCGATCGGCTACCTCACCACCCCGGACGACGGCGTCGCGGGTGCGCTCGCCGCCGTCGCCCTGTTCGGGGTGGCCGGGTTCCGTATCGTGCCGTCGCTGACGCGGTTCCAGACGATCCTGGCGCAGACCGGTGCGAACCAGCCGTTCGCCGAGCAGGTGCTCGCCGAGATCGACCGCAGCCGGGCGTACACGGAGCCTGCGGCGCAGCCCTCTGAGCCGCTCGCGGAGAGCAGCCGTACGCTCCGGCTGCGTGAGGTCACGTTCTCCTACCCGGCGGCGGCGTCCCCGGCCGTGGACGGCGTGAGCCTCGAGCTGCCGTTCGGGCAGACGCTCGCACTCGTGGGCGCCTCCGGCTCGGGCAAGTCCACGCTGGTGGATCTCATGCTCGGCCTGCTGGAACCCGATCGCGGCGAGATCCTCATCGGCGACCAGCCGCTGGCGCGCGTCCTCGCCGACTGGCGCTCCCGTGTGGGTTACGTGCCGCAGGACGTCTCGCTGTTCGACGCGTCGGTGGCGCACAACGTGGCGCTCACATGGTCGGACGAGAACATCGACGAGGACCGGGTGCGGCGTGCCCTCGCGCGCGCCCAGCTGCTCGACGTGGTCGAGGCCCGCCCCGAGGGCATCCACGCCCCCGTGGGCGACCGCGGCCTCGCGCTCTCGGGCGGGCAGCGGCAGCGGCTCGGCATGGCCCGCGCCCTCTACACCGACCCGTTGGTGCTGGTGATGGACGAGGCCACCTCCGCCCTCGACACCAGCACCGAGGCCGCCGTGACCGCGGCGATCCGCGAGCTCGCGGGCGAGATCAGCGTGATCGTGGTGGCGCACCGGCTGGCCACGATCCGGAACAGCGAACAGGTGTGCTTCCTGCGCGAGGGCCACCTGGTCGCGAGCGGCACGTTCGCCGAGGTGGTCGCGGCGGTGCCCGACTTCGCCGAGCAGGCCGCACTGGCCGGACTGGTGGGTGGGTCCGATGGCTGAGCGACTCCCCCGCGTGTTCGGGCGCGCACCCCGCATCGCTCTGTTGGTCTACAACCAGGTCTCGACCGACAACCGCGTGCTCAAGACCGCCGCCACCTTGCGCGATGCCGGCGCCGACGTGCTGATCGTCGGCAGCGCACGCCCGGGCTACCCGGCCGGCGCCGCCCTCGGGGGCGACGGGCTCGCGATCCATCGCGCCTCCGACTTCGACCTGGTCCGGCTGCTGCCGTGGCTGGCCACCTTCGTCCGCCGCGTCCGCGGCGACGCCCGAGCACCCACCCCCGAGGGGAGCAAGGAGACCAACGCTGCTCCGCCGTCGAGCAATCGCCCGACGGCGAAGGGAGCCTCGATCGTCTCGGTCGCGGGCGATCTGTGGATGCGTCTGTACCAGGTGGTGCGGCTGGTGTGGTTCTGGGCGGGCGCGGTACGGCACCTGCGGGGCTGGCGGCCGGACGTGGTCCACGCCAACGACGGCAACACCCTCGCGCCCGCGATGCTGCTCAAGACCGTGGCGGGGAGCCGGTTCGTGTACGACGCGCACGAGCTGTGGACGCGTCGGAACGTGCGCAGCGACCGGATGCTGGCACCGTTGGTGGAGGCGGTCACCGAGCGCCTCGGGGTGCGTGCGAGCGCGGGAGTGATCACGGTCTCACCGTCGATCGTGGCCTGGATGAAGCGGAGGTTCCGGCTGCGGACCGCACCTACGTTGGTGCGGAACATCCCGCACCGCCGCGGCCCGGTGCCGGAGCGGCAGCAGGGGCGGCTGCGCGAGCTCGCGGGGCTGCCGGCGAGTGCGCGGGTGGTCGGCTACTGCGGTGGTGTGACCACCGGGCGGGGGCTGGAGGAGACGCTGCAGGCGCTCGCCGAGCTGGACGCCGGCACGCACCTGGTGATGCTCGGGTACGGCGACCCGGCGTATGTGACCCGGCTGCTGGACCAGGCGCGCGCCCTCGGGCTCGGGGAGCGTGTACACCTGGTGGGCCCGGTGCCGGGTCCGGAGGTGCCGGAGGCGCTCGCCGATGCCGACGTGTCGGTGGTGTACGTACGCCCGATCTGCTTGTCCTACCGGTACTCGCTGCCGAACAAGCTGTTCGAGTCGATCCACGGCGGCCTGCCGGTGGTGGCGGCCGACCTGCCGGATACGGCGGCGATCGTGCAGGAGTACGACGTGGGTGAGGTGTTCGGCGCCGACCGGCCCGACCAGCTCGCGGCGGCGATCGAGCGCGTGAGCGCCGATGCCGACCGGTACCGCGCTGCAGCCCGCGCCGCCGCCGACGAGCTCGACTGGAGCCACGAGGCAGCCGAGCTGGTGGCGCTGTACACCCGGGTGCTGGACCGGTGACCCGCGCGAGCGTGCTGATCATCAGCTACTCGCCGTTGTACCGGGATGCGCGGGTGCTGCGGCAGATCCGGCTGCTCACGCCGCACTACGACGTGACCACGGTGGGGTACGGGCAGGCACCCGAGGGCGTGGTCGAGCACGTGCGGATCCCGGACGAGATCATCTACTGGCGCAAGGACCGGCGACTGCTGCTGGCGCGGGCGTATCAGCGCACCTACGACTCGATGCCGGTGCAGCGGTGGCTGCGGGAGCGGCTGCCGGTCGGCGAGCACGACGTGGTGCTGGCCGATGATGCCGACACCGTGCCGCTGGCGCTCACGCTGCAGCCCAGGCGGGGCGTGCACGCCGACCTGCACGAGTACGCCTCCCGGCAGAACGAGGAGAGCCTGCCGTGGCGGCTGGTGGTGGCGCCCTACTACCGGTGGCTGATCCGCACCTGGGTGACCCGAGCGGCGTCGGTGACCACGGTCTCCCCCGGGCTGGCCGCGGAGTACCGGCGCGAGTTCGGGATCGAGGCGGGCCTGGTGATGAACGCTCCGCCGTTGGCTGATCTGGGGCCGACGGCGGTGGGCGGCTCGATCCGCCTGGTGCATGCCGGCAACGGGGTGCCGGAGCGGCTGGAGACGATGCTGGCGGCGATGGACCTGGTGCACTCGGGTGCGACGCTGGATCTGTACCTGATCGACCAGGGCACCGGCTACGTGCCGTCGTTGCGGGAGCGCTACGCGGGCAGCGACCGGGTGCGGATCCACGACCCGGTACCCACCGATGAGATCGTGGCCACGCTCAACGGCTATGACGTGGGCGTGTACGTGCTGCCGCCGATCTCCTTCAACTTCCGGTACGCGCTTCCGAACAAGTTCTTCGACTTCGTGCAGGCGCGGCTGGGGCTGGTGATCGGCCCCAGCCCGGACATGGCCGCGCTGGTGCGCGAGCACCACCTGGGCGTGGTCACCCCCGATTTCACCGCGGAATCGTTCGCCGACGCGATCGACGCGCTCACGCCGGAGCAGGTGGCGGGGATGAAGGCGGCCAGTCACGCCGCGGCGCCGGTGCTCTGCGCGGGGCAGCAGGTCAGCGGGTGGTTCGAGGCCGTGCGGAAGCTGCTGGCGTAGGGCTTGGAGCCACGCCCTGAGCGTCAGTTGGCGCCGAAGAGGTCACGTGTGTAGACCTTGTCGGCGACGTCGTGGAGTTCGTCGACGAGGCGGTTGGCGATGATGAGGTCGACGGAGTTCTTGAACTCCTCCAGGTCGCGCACCACGGGTGACCCGTAGAACTCGTCGTCGGCGAGCTCGGGTTCGTAGACGATCACGGGGATGCCTTTGGCCTTGATGCGCTTCATGATGCCCTGCACCGAGGACTCCCGGAAGTTGTCCGAGCCGGCCTTCATGATCAACCGGTGCACACCCACCACGGTCGGGTTGCGGTCCAGGATGTCGAACGCGATGACGTCCTTACGGGTGGAGTTGGCATCCACGATCGCGCTGATCAGGGTCTGCGGCACGTCGGTGTAGTTGGCCAGCAGCTGCTTGGTGTCCTTGGGCAGGCAGTACCCGCCGTACCCGAAGCTGGGGTTGTTGTAATGGGTGCCGATGCGGGGGTCCAGTCCCACGCCGTCGATGATCGAACGGGTGTCCAGCCCGTGCGTCATCGCGAAGGAATCCAGCTCGTTGAAGTACGCCACCCGCATCGCCAGGAACGTGTTGGCGAACAACTTGATCGCCTCAGCCTCGGTCGGGTTCGTGAACAGCACCGGGACGTCAACCGCGTCAGCGCCCGTGACCAGCAGGTCCGCGAACACCCGCGCACGGGCCGAGTCCTCACCCACCACGATCCGAGAGGGGTGCAGGTTGTCGTGCAGCGCCTGCCCCTCGCGCAAGAACTCCGGCGAGAAGATCACATTCTGGGTGCCCAACCGCTGCCGCACATCGTTGACGAACCCGACCGGCACCGTGGACTTGACCACCATCGTGGCGCCGGGGTTGATCCGCGCCACCTGGCCGATCACCGCCTCCACACTGCTGGTATCGAAGTAGTTCGTCACCGGGTCGTAGTTGGTGGGGGTGGCGATGATCACGAACTCCGCACCCGCGTGCGCCTTCTCGGGGTCGGTGGTGAACTCGACATCGAGATCCTCCTCGGCCAGGAACCGCGAGATCTCCGCATCCACGATCGGACTCTCACCACGCTGCAGCAGCGCCACCCGACCCGCATCCAGATCCAGCCCGCGCACGGTGTTGTGCCGCGCGAGCAGCATCGCCAACGACAGACCGACATAGCCAAGACCGGCAACAGAGATCGTAGACACGACCGCGATTCTGCCTCATCGCTCCACAGCAACCCGCGCGACCCAGCGACTTCTCATCTTTCTCTCATGTCCGTCCGCCAGAGTGACGGGTCATGACCGGCCGAACGAAGACCGGCGCAACACACATGCAGGTCGAGGTGCAGCCGCCTGCGGTCCGGGGCGGTCGTGTCCGCTTCGCTTGGGACCAGGATGTCCCGAGCACCACGCAACTCGCCCACCGCTGGACGATTCGCTACATCGGGGTGCCGCTGCGCAGGGTGCTGCGGCGCACCACGCGCGCGCTGCTGTACGACGTGTTGCTGTCGGTGCAGCTGCCGCTGTGGCTGCACGACGCCGACACCGTGACCGTGGTGCTGCCGGAGCACGTCCCGCAGGCGCGCCTGGACTTCTGGCGCGCGTATCACGACGCCGACGGGGTGACGTTCGAGGTCCCGCCCGAGCCGGATCATGGCGCCGAGGCACCACTGGCCTCCGAGCAACGCCCGCTCCAGCAGCAGCGACGGGTGGCCGTGACGTTCGGCGGCGGGAAGGACAGCACGCTCGCGCTGGAGGTGCTGCGGCTGAAGCGATCGGCCTCGCAAGTGATGCTGCTGCACGCGATCCACCCCCAGGTGCCGGGATGGCGGGCGATGGTGCGGGCCGTGTGGCGGTCGGTGCGCCACATCGTGGCGCCACCGGCACTGCGGCAGCGCGCGCCGGTGCAGCTGGCCGTCACCGACCACATATGCCTGCGCACAGCTGCCGCGCCCGGACCGCACATCAACATCTACGGCCCCGTGATGCTGCCGGCGCTGATCCATCGACGCGTGCAGGACGTGGTGTTCTCGAACAGCGTGATGGGCTACCGGGTCACGCCGCGCACCGACGGCAGCCTCCGTTTCACCAACCCGACCGGCCGGCCGGAACGGCTCGATCATCTGCGCGACTACCTGGAGCAGGAGGTCGGCTGGGGTGTGCAGGTGGAGTGCACCCATCGTGCGATCGTCGAGTACCTGTCCTACGGGGTGCTGAAGGAGCGGTTTCCGGAGGCGTTCGAGAAGATCGTCATGTGCCCGCGCTATCGGGCCAGTGGACGTTTCTGCGCGGATTGCTCGAAGTGCCTGGAGTTCACGGTGTTCGGGCTGTCGACGGGTTACGCGACGCCCGATCTCGACTACTCACGGCTGTTCGAGAGCGATCGGGTGGAGCGGATCGCGGCCCGAGCGCGCGAGCTGGTCGACGTGGTCGCGCCGCACGGCAACGGTCCCTACGACCGTGCGATCGGCACCGCGACCCACTTCGCCGGCTGGTGCCACGCGCTGTCCAAGATCGACATGGACGGCCTGCCTGTCGCTCTGACGCCCCGCGCGCTCGAGAACCTGCAGGCGATCGTGGCGGTGTGGGGCCGGCAGCCGTTCGGCGCCGTGCAGCGGGTCGACCCGGAGGCCGTGGCGGCCTGCGGCCCCTACGGCACGGAGGTCGCCGCTGTGGTGGCGGCCTCACAGCTCGTGGCCGAGGCCCCACCCTCGGACGGCATTCTGCTCGTGGGCGACACACCCGCCGAGTTCGACCACACCGCCCGCATGCCCACCCCTGCCCTGGACGCCTGGGCCGAGCGCTGGCTCACGACGGTGCCATCCTCGCGATGAGTGCGCTAGAATTCTGTACATGACAACCGTCCCGCTGGCTGAGGCGCGAGCGAATCTCTCTCGTCTCGTGGACGAGGCGGTCCGCACCCATGAACGGGTGGAGGTGACGAGGCAGGGCCGCCGCGCCGCGGTCATCCTCAGTGCAGACGACTACGACTCACTGATCGAGACACTGGACATCCTCAACGACGAGGCGACGATGACCGATCTCCACGAGGCGGAGACCAGTGAGGTCTTCTCCCTCGCTGAGGTCACCGACGAGCTTCGCGCGATGGGCCGACTTCCTCGGTGACCTACGACGTCGAGCTCACGCGGTCGGCCCGGCGAGCGCTGGCGGAGGAGTTGCCCGAAGTGGTGGCCGTCGCCTGCTGGGAGTTCATCCGAGGCCCCCTGGCTGAGAACCCTCAGCGCGTCGGGAAACAACTCCGCGGGCGGCTCGCGGGTCGCTACTCCGCGAGGCGCGGTGAGTTCCGTGTCATCTACGAGATCGACGAGGGGCGCGTCGTCGTTCGCGTGGTCTCCCTACGGCACCGACGCGACGCCTACCGCCGTTGACGACCGAGGGAGGCGACCCAGCGAGCCGCCTATGGCCGCCCGAGCACGATCCGGCGCACCCCGGGCCAGCGATCGGGATCGGTGACGCCGCGGCCGTCCACGAGCACCCGGGTGCCGGGCGCGTCGTCGAGCCCGAACGTGGCGTACTCGGGGTGGTCGGCCTGCAGGATCACGGCGTCGACGCTCTCCCCCGCCGGGTACGCCGGCAGGTCGAGCGCCTCGAGCTCCTCCGCCGGGTACATCGGGTCGTGCACGAGCACCGTCGCCCCCGCGGCGCGCAGC
>NZ_JBMDXJ010000019.1:0-5337 GCF_048594945.1 Pseudactinotalea sp.
ATGCACCACCCTGGCAGCAGAACAGATCCAGGAGCCTAGGCATGGGACGCTCCAACCGCTACGGTGCGGGCATGGCTTACGACTTCGAAGAAACCCACCGGTACTACAAGACCCAGCGGGACTTCCTTGAGGACCGCCTCCCGACAAGCGCGGTCATGTTCGAGGGCCTTCTCGTTGCGCTCTCCGAGGACGGAGTGGATGTTGAACGAGCCGTTTACGCGATCACGAACGCCATCGTCACTCTTGAGTCGGAGGTGTTGGGACTTAAGTCCGCTTCGCCTGATCAAGGCTGATCGCTCCTAACCTCTTGGTTGGTGCTCTTCTCGTAGCAGTGCCCTTTGTGTCGGCATGCTGAACGACGGTGGTACACGCATTCCCTGTCGTGGGTGGTGAGCCGTGATCCGAGGGACATGTCGTTGAAGTTCCCGACGGTGTTCCCGCATCCCCGGCAGCGGACCGTGGTGTCGGACGGGCTCACTGGTGGCACCCACAGTTGAGGGCTCGTCCACAGGGCATTTGTCCGTGTGCACGGGTCCCGCGTCTGCACGCGAGACAGCATTCCCGTTCGCGTTCCACGAACTGCGGTGAGGGTTCGTTACCCATCGTTGAGATCACGGTTCACCTCCGAGAAGGATGACGAAGTCGCGGAGGGACATGGTCACGTACTGGTCGCCCATTCGTTTCACCCCGACACCTCTTCTCTTGTGGATCACTGCCCCGACGGCGGCGTCGTCTTCGCCTCTTTCCCGTTCCGCTTCCCCCAACCAGCCGGCGAGGTCCATGCGGGCGTGGTTCTTGAGTTCGGCGACGACCCGACCGGCACGGCAGTGGAGTCCGTGGATGTCTCCGGTGTCCCGTGCGCCTTGTTTCGCGCGGCGGACGATGTCGCGGGTACCGAACACTTGCTGCAGGTAGCCGACGACTTGGGTTTCGAACTCGGTGCCCTTCTGGGTTGCGCGGCTCACAGCGGAACCACCCGAATGAACTCAGGCAACGAACGGACCGGCGCCTCACAGTGCCCGCACTGGATGACCACGCCAAACAGGACACACCGGGAGTACCGTGCCGCCCACTGGTCGATGCAGTGATGGCACATCATGTACGCCTGACCGCAGCAGCGAGTGATTACCCTGTCCTCGGCGACGTTGTCACACCCACAGCACGGGATCGCCTGGTCAAGGTTGACGCCCTCGATCGTTGAGGGATCCACGGAAACCGTCATGTCAGTTCCTCCTTGCGTTTCGTGAACGCGTCTCTCACTTCGGGGGTGAACCATGCGTGTGCTTCGTCGTCGTAGTACGCCTGCAACGCCGGTAGCGACTTGACCCCGGCGAGGGTTTCCTCCCACCCGTCAGGCGGTGCCGGTACGTCTGTGAGGGGCTGAACGGTGAATGGTGCGCTCTTCCCGCGTGCGATCATGAGCGGTGCTGTCACGGGCGCCTCGATGTGGGACGCGTGCGAGAGACGAATCCCTCCGACTTCCTGCCCAGCGAACTTCACCGTCGGGTCGCCGTAGAGAGTGACGCGACGGCCGACGTAGACAGTTGAGTCAGTGCCCCAGCACGCAGCGAGGACACGTCTGACGGTCTTCGCGGGACGCCACGGCCGGTCAAACTCCTCGAAATCGATCTGCACTGGCTGATCCGGCGAGGGCCCGCGGCGTACGGCCTTGATGGTCAGCGTCTTAGGACCGGCGATAAGGTCTACGTAGTCCATCTGGTCCGACTTCGGGGCGAGGGTATCTGAGATGTCCATCAGAAGTCGTTCCTCTCGGCCCGCAGGTAAATGTCCCATGCGTCTCTGCGGGTCTTGCCGAGGGCTCGGGCGGCATCCTGAGTGGTGTTCATCAGGTGCGTCGCGGCGTCTTGCCAACCCCGCTTGTAAGCCCGACCTAGTGCTTCCTGGTTCGGTTCGCCCGCCTCGGCCTCCTGCAACCTCTCGGTAAGCCGCTCTATCTCCGCGTTCCGCTTCGCGAGCGTCGCTTGCAGATGCTCGACGTGCTGGTGGATGGCTTGCTTCGCCGGAAGCGTGATCGTGATCGTCTCGTCGGTCATACCCGGATCTCTTCCTCTTCGGATTCGAAAACGGCCCACGTTGGGGGTGTGAGTGATGCGGTCCCGTACCCGGGCCACACACCCGTGTCGGTGCATTCCCGGTACAGGTCACGGGCTTGCTTGGTCTTCTTCGCCGCGATGTCGTCCCACATGAAGTCGAGCTCGTACACCCCCACCAGGTAAGGGGCGGTGTTCTCCACGACGATGAAGTGGAACGACTCCAAGCCGGTGCCGGTTTCCGCGCGGTGGGTGTCCTCGTAGAAACGCTCCTGGATGTGGTACCCGTGCTGACCGACAGCACGGTTGAAACCTCCGGGGGAAGCATCGCGGGCGGTCTTGAGGTCCGCGGCGCGGACGAAGTCGTACAGGTCGAACCGTGCACGACATTCGACACCATCAACGTCGCTGATGATCGTGACCTCACGGCCGGCGATCGCCTCGAGGATCTGCTTCGCGTGCTCGTTGGCGAGGACTGCTTCGGTCATCCCGTTCACGCGGCGCTCATCGGCCGCACTGATCGGGATGAGCCCGTTCGCTCTCTGTTCAAGCTCCCAGGCGACTGTCGCGGCTTTCGTTGACACGTTCCCCGACGGCGTCAAATGCTCATCTGGGTAGACGATCGTCGTCGCACCAGTCCCGAGGACTTTCGTGTGTACCGCCGTGCCGAGGTCGAACGCGGCCCGTGGTGGTTCCTGGTGTGTCCGCCAGTAGTTGAACTTCGCGGGTGACTCCAAAAGACGACGCGCCCCGGTGCTCGAAAGCTCGGGACGCGAGTGGTAAACCTGCTCGGGCATGGTTTCGGTGATCATGGCCACTCCCCTAGTTCCCGCATGGTTGCTTCACGGTGCAGCTCGAACCGGTTCAAACGGCTTTCGAGATACCGCAACCGGTGGATGGCGGAGTCGTCTGTGATGCCGTGTTCCTCGTTGTGGCGGACTTGCGCTTCGGCGTTGTTGTATGCGGTGAGGTGTTCGCTGTGTTTCCGGTTCAACCGGTCAACCTCAGACTCAGCCACGATGCTCACCACTCCTCATCAGCCCCTTGGCCACGCCACGCCAGACCGCAGCGTCGATTAGCCGACGCCATGATTCGAGTTCCTTGTCCAGGCATGCTTGAGACCGCATCTCGTGCCATCCGTTCTCACTGGTGCCTGGCGTGCACCCGCACTCAGCCACGGCCGGCTCCCCCGATGCGGATGCTGTGCCAGGTCTGCATGCTGATCCCGAACACCACGAGCACCACACCCAAAGCAGTGAGCCCGTTGTGTCCACCAATGAGAAGGGCCGCGGGCAGTAGAACTGCACCCGCGGCCACCAAACCGAATCCGAGACGACTCACGACGACCTCCGTAAGGCTTCGAACAACTCGTCAACACGACGACTGAGGCGAAACACCGCCCATCCGGCCGTGCCTTCGATCTCGTTCCAGTAGTCGGCAGGCGCCACCTGCGAGCCGATCAGATACTTGATGTCGTCCGGGTAGCGTTCGAGCCACGCGGACCTGTCCGACGGGTTGTGATCTGTCACGGCTCTCTCCATCTCTTGTCATCAGGCTCAGCGGACAAGTCCAGGTCTTCCCCGCACTCCCCACACACCCCGTCAACACCAACCCGTTCGGCACGCTCCAACACGCACCACCCCGTCACTTCCACGACCGCCTCGGAGCGAACGCGACCGTCATGAACAGGACAAACACGGACACCCCAACAGCGACCGCACGCCACGCTTCCCGCACCCACTCCCGCCGACCCGCCCGATATGCAGGCCGACTCGATGCGGGGCGGCGACCGTAACTCCACACGTCCATCAGTCCGACACCGGCCAAATACGACGACCAGCAGTGATGGACTCGGCATCCCATGAGCCGCCGTGATCACGGAACCTGTCGGCTTGGAAGATCGCCGGGTACTCGGTGCCGTTGTAGGTGATCAGCCACACTTCGCCCTCTACTGCGTCGTGCCATGGTTTCCGCACCGGGTGAGCATCGAAGTAGGCGACCCCGGCTGGCGCGAGATCACCGTGGAACCCGGCATAAGGGGCCATCTTCCGGGAGAACACGTAGCCGAGACCATCGCTCTCGCGGTGAACCAAGACAGTGTCGTCGTCTCGCGGGTAGACGACGTAGTCAGGGCTCTCCGGCCACCTCCACCGTCCGAGTTCCTCGTCACGCTCATGCTGGAAGAACTCACGAAGCGCCTGGCCCCACTCTGCTGAGATGCCGTTGATTCCGTAATCGAACGTGCCGGTGAAGTAGCCGCCCTTATCGCGACTCACCACATTGACCCCGTTGCTTGCAGTGAACTCAGACATCAGCGCATCTCGCAGGTCGGCTCGCCAGACTTACCAATGAACGTCCCGCCCGCCTCGGAGCACGAAGCGATCTGCCTCGTCGTCTCCTCCGCGGTGGCGACAGAGCCCATCACTAGCGCTATCGCAATCGCGACGGCAGCGGCGCTCATGGGGAGCGCGACTAGCGGACCCATCAACCAGTGTTTATCCACGATCTCTCCTCTGTTCTCAGTGATCGGGGCGGGTCGGGCCGCACGCCCAACCCACCCCACGTGCCCGGGCAGGGAGTCGAACCCCACCTACGACCATCCGAGCCACCCGACTAGTCCGTCACGCGACGGATCTCCTCGGCCATCTCACGCTTTTCGTGGATGCCGTACAGACCCGGACCCATCGCGTTCGACCCGTGCTCATCGGTGTGGATGAGCTGAGCGGACTGCCCATCCGGAACCTTCACGACAGCGATCCGCTGACCGTCCTGAACCCGCGCGAACTCCACACCAGGGGAGTCGAATCCCTGGTGGAGCCAGTGAGAGTTGCCCGTCGCTTCACCGAACACGACCTGCACCCCCTTCGCGGAGACCGTTTCGAGGGCGGCGGTCGTATGAGTGATGGGGACGATCAGGAGATCACCCTGCGCCTGTGGCCCCGTCAGCACGGGAACCTCCGCGTCAGCGATCAGATGATCGGGAACGGTGACACCCACCTTCGAGAGGGCATCGGCGTACGTCATGGACATGCTGTTTCCTTCCGTTAGGTGCGCCGGGCCAGAGCGCGATACGTGGCCGGTTCAACTCCGTACTGCCAACTCGCGGCAGCAACAGCGTCCTGGATGGTCGACGGGACGGTCTCCCCATACCTGCGGATGCGTCCGCTACGGTCAGGGCTCCCGTTGACCATAAGGAGCAGGTTCACGGGCTCCTCGTAGATCGCCTCCGGAAGCGTGTACAACTCGAGCAGGTTCGGTGCGTTGCCCGGGTCCGGGGTCGTGTCGA
>NZ_JBMDXJ010000190.1:0-2299 GCF_048594945.1 Pseudactinotalea sp.
CGGGCTGGGCACCAGCGAGACGGGGGAGGGGACCGACAACCAACCGATCCGCCGCGCAGCTGCGACGATGCTCGCCGAGGACGATCCTGAGGCGTTCCACACCGTCAGTCGCCGCTCCGCCGAGTGGTTCAGCGCCCACGACGAGCCCGCCATCGCACTGAGCCATGCGGTTGCAGCCGAGGAGTGGCCGCTCGTCGGCGAGCTACTTGAGCGGAACTGGTCGCTGCTGCTCACCGACCGGCCAGACCTCATGCGGGACGCCCTCGACGCCCTGCCTGCGGACGTCATCGGCGAGAGCGCCCAGCTGATCGTCGCGCGTGACTACATCCTCAACATCGCCACCGAGAGCCGCGCCCGCCACGCCTACGTCTCCGGCCTGCTCGTGCCGCACGGCGCGGCGCTCGCCCGCAGCCGCCGGCGACTCTCCCTCCGCGAGGTGCTGCGGCTCCACTCCAACGGGTTGTACGACGTGACCCACTCGCTCGTGGAGAGTCGTGACCTGGCCTCGGCGATCGCCTCCAGCGGCTGGCCGGAGGACGTCATCCGCGCCGTGCCGCGGCTGCTGCTCGAGTGGGGCATCACGCAAATGCTCGATGCCCCAGGCGTGAGCGCACCGTACGCGTTCGCCGAGGCCGCCGAGTGGGCGGAACAGGTGGGCGACGACATCGTGCGCCGCGAAGCCGCTGCTGGGGCCGCACTCAGTCACACCGCCATCGGGTACCCGCACGCCGGCTTGGCGTGGCTCGAGCTGCTCGACACCTTGCCACCGGCCTCGCAGCCGGACCTGTCGAGCACGATGGAGCCGATTGCCCGCGCGTTCATGGCCCACCAGATCCGCGGCTCGGCCAACGCGTGCAGCCTCCTCGACGGTCTCGAGATCCCGCCGCTGCTCGCCGACGTCGAAGTGCTGGTGATCGCCCTCCGGGCGGACACGATGCTGCGCACCGGGCGAGCGACCGAAGGCATCCGGCTGCTGGAGTCCTACCGCGTGCAGCCCTCGAACACCGCCACGCTCGCCGAGCACTTCCTCGTCAGCAGCCGCGTCGAGGCCTACCTGTCCACCAATCAGGTGGAGCGCGCACGCCGACTGCTGCTGGAGGTCGACCCCGAGGCCAAGCGGCACCGTTCTGCCTGGGCTCTCGTCTCGTTCCAGTCGGGCGAGTACTCCCAGGTGGTCGACGCCTCGATCGGCGACGACCTGGTGCCCCGCCAGACCGTGACCCTCTCGCTGCTGCGCGCCTGCTCGGCGCTGCGGCTGCAGCAGCGGCCCGTGGCGATCGACGCGTTCCAGACGGCCGTCAGCACCACCAGTCAGACAGGGATGCTGCGCCCGTTCCTCATGCTGCCTCCGGCGGATCTCAACGAGCTCGCCGGCAGCGACGTCGAGGTCCGACAGATGCTCGACCGTTTGGACGGCCTCGGTGGGCTGCTGCCCGAGCCCCAGGACGGCAGCGGCCTGTCGCCGCGCGAGCTGCAGGTGCTCGAGGTCGTCGCCACCGGGGCCTCGTTCGCTGCCGTGGCCAGCCGGCTGTACGTCTCGCCCAACACGGTCAAGTCACAGATGCGCGACATCTACCGCAAGCTCAACGTCCGCGGCCGCGATCACGCGGTCGAGCGGGCACGCGAGCTGGGGCTGCTGCGCCGTTGACCCGTGCGCGGCGTGTGCTGCGCCACCCTCGGTGCGATAGGTGGGAGTCCGCGGATGCCGTATGATGGCTCGTTGGGTGTGGGCCGGTTCGCTCGTGCGGACGTCTCGAATGCCTGCCTCCCGTGGTCGGACTCACCGTGTTCGCGCAAGCGACGCGCTCGGCTGCGCGGCGGTCGGCATCAAGCCCACAGCACATCAACCCCGTCAGGACTAGCGAGGATATGGCCAAGAAGGACGGCGTCATCGAGATCGAGGGCAGCGTTGTCGAAGCGCTGCCCAACGCGATGTTCCGCGTGGAGCTGAGCAACGGCCACAAGGTGCTCGCCCACATCTCGGGCAAGATGCGGCAGAACTACATCCGGATCCTCCCCGAGGACCGGGTCGTGGTCGAGCTGAGCCCGTACGACCTGTCCCGTGGACGCATCGTCTACCGCTACAAGTAACGAAGGCAGCAGTCATGAAGGTCAAGCCGAGCGTCAAGAAGATCTGCGACAAGTGCAAGGTGATCCGCCGTAACGGCAGCGTCCGTGTCATCTGCGAGAACCTGCGCCACAAGCAGCGCCAGGGCTGAGACCCAGCCCCAGCACCACAGCGTCTCGTCAACGTCGAGCGATCGACGTCCACCCCCGGTCGGAGGCCGGGGCCCGCAAC
>NZ_JBMDXJ010000191.1:0-1697 GCF_048594945.1 Pseudactinotalea sp.
CAGCGCGACCGCGCCCGTGGCGTGGCTGCGTGCGTCATCGGCGGCCGCCGTCGACGCCACGGTGTGGATGACCATGACCCCGACGATCGAGACGGCACGCAGCCAGGTGAGCCACGCCGTCGTGCTCTGGTCGGTACGAGGCATCGGGCCAATGTAACGAATAGATAACGGCAGCGGTGCACCCGCTCCGCCACACCCGCCGCGTGATCCCCACCACGCAGGTCACGACTTCGACACGATTGCACCGAGACGCCATCCGGGGTCGCGGCCGATCGTGAGAGCGCGCACAATGGCGGACGCCGGGCACTCCCGGCGGAGTCGACGAAGGAGTCATGATGCGACGGATCACAGCCCTGGCAGTGGCCTCGGCAGCCGTGCTCGCGCTCGCTGCGTGCGGCAGCGGCAACAGCGGGGGCGGCGGCGGTAACGGCGGGGGCGGCGGCGGGAGCGAGAGCACCGACGTCGAGGTCTTCACCTGGTGGGCCGCAGGGTCGGAGCTCACCGGCCTGGAGGCGCTCGAGGCGGTCTTCGCCGAGCAGCACCCCGACTTCACGTTCGTCAACGGCGCGGTCGCCGGTGGCGCGGGCTCGGCGGCGAAGGACCTGCTGCAGACGCGGCTGCAGGCGGGCGACCCGCCGGACACGTTCCAGGCACACGCCGGCGCCGAGCTGCAGGACTACATCGACGCCGGTCAGATCGAGGACGTCTCGAACCTGTACGAGGAGTTCGGCCTCACCGACGTCTTCCCGCAGGACCTGATCGACCTGCTCACGGTCGATGGCGCGATCTACTCGATCCCCTCGAACATCCACCGCTCCAACGTGGTGTGGGCGAACCCCACGGTGCTGGAGGACGCCGGCCTCGACCCAAGCACGCCGCCGGCTGATCTCGACGCCTGGATCGACGACCTGCAGACGCTGCAGGACGCCGGCGTCTCCACCCCGCTCTCGGTCGCCGCACCGTGGACGCAGGTGCACCTGCTCGAGACCGTGCTCATGGCCGACCTCAGCGCCGACGCCTACGTGGGCCTGTGGGACGGAACCACCGACTGGAACGGTGCGGAGGTGACCGCCGCGCTCGAGCACTTCGAGACGCTGATGAGCTTCACCAACACCGACCGTGACGGGCTCGACTGGCCCGACGCCACCCAGATGGTCATCGACGGCAGCGCCGGCTACAACGTCATGGGCGACTGGGCGGTCGCGGCCTTCGAGGAGGCCAACATCGAGCGCGGTGACGGTTTCGTCGAGTTCCCCGTGCCCGGGACCGACGGGAGCTTCGGGTTCCTCGCCGACTCCTTCACACTCCCGGTCGGCGCTCCCAACCCCGAAGGCGCCACCGCCTGGCTCGAGACGGTCGGCTCCCTGGAGGGTCAGGTCGCGTTCAACCAGGCCAAGGGCTCGATCCCGGCCAGAACCGACGCCGATCCGGCCGACTTCTCCGAGTACCAGCAGTCGGCGATCGACTCCTACGCGAGCGATGAGATCCTGCCGTCGCTGGCCCACGGCGCAGCGACGCCGGTCGCTGTGCTCAACGCCATCACCGACGCCGTCAGCAAGTACACCGCCGGCGGCTCTGACCTGGCGACCCTGCAGTCCGAGCTGGCCGCGGCAGCCGGCTCCTGACCCGCGCGCGCCCGGTGACCCAAGCAAGAATCGTCGGGCACACCGGTCATCGATCTGTCGGGCATTCGCTAT
>NZ_JBMDXJ010000192.1:0-7127 GCF_048594945.1 Pseudactinotalea sp.
GCGAGACCGCCGACGACGGGTCCGAGGGCTGAGCCGTGGCGCTCCTGCACGCGGAGGGCATGGCGAGGCACGTCAGGCTGCCCGACGGCAGCCAGCTGCACATCCTCACGGGCGTCGACCTCGAGGTCGAGGCCGGCGAGCACGTCGCGATCGTCGGCCGCTCGGGAACCGGCAAGACCACCCTGTTGAACCTGCTGGGGCTGCTGGACAAGCCGTCGTCGGGCTCCTACATGCTCGACGGCGTCGACCTCCTCAGGCTCTCGGAGCGCCGCCGATCCCGGTTGCGTGGGGCGAGGTTCGGGTTCGTGTTCCAGCAGTTCAACCTGCTCGCGGGCCGTACGGCGCTGGCCAACGTCACCACGCCGCTGCTGTACGCGCGCGGCAAGCAGTTCTTCCAGCGCAGCGAGCTCGCGGCGCAGGCGCTGGATCGGGTCGGGCTGGGGGACCGGCTGGAGTCGACGTCGGACCAGCTGTCCGGCGGTGAGCAGCAGCGCGTCGCGATCGCCCGCGCCCTGGTACGGCAGCCGCAGGTGATCCTCGCGGACGAGCCCACCGGCGCCCGCGACGTGGAGACCGGCGGTTCGGTGATGTCACTCCTGGAGGAGCAGGCGCACGAGTTCGGCACCGCGCTGGTCACGATCACCCACGACCGCGCGGTGGCGGCGCGGGCGGACCGCATCCTCCGGCTGGATCACGGCGTGCTCGCGCCGGAGACCGCGCCGCTCGCCGAGGTCAGTTCATGAGCGGCATCCTGGGCGCGCTCGTCGAGGCGTGGGACGAGCTCCGTGTTCACAAGCTCCGGGTGTTGCTCTCGCTCGTGGGCGTGGCGGTCTCGGTGATGGCGATGACCAGCGTGACCGCGGCCGGGGAGATGATGCAGCGGGTCAACGAGCAGCTCAGTGCGGGGCAGGGGCGCCCGGCCACGTTCCAGCTCTACCTGTACCCGCAGATGGCCACCGAGGAGATTCCCGACCTGCGACCCGCAGCCGCGGCGTTCGACGAGTTCGTGGACCGTTATCAGGTCGAGGGCGCCGCGCGATCGACCTACGCCACGCTCCCGGTCGTCACGAACGGCTTCCTCACCGACGTCGGCACGCAGGCGGTCGACCAGACCTGGGCCGAGGTGGCGGGCGTCGAGGTCGCTGCCGGCCGCTGGTTCGCCCGCGACGACGACCAGATGCTCTCGCCGCCGATCATCGTCAACGACGTGCTGCTGCAGATGCTCGGCCACGAGACCTGGACCGGGCCGTTCACCGTGGACATCCAGGGTGCACGCCCCACCACGGCCACGGTGATCGGCACCTACCCGGATCCGTGGCAGAGCGGCATGCCCGAGTCGTACATGCTCTACGACTCCTACGTGACCTGGGTCGGTGACCCGAACGAGGTCGAGGGCATGTTTCCTGACATCCGGATCTGGATCGACCCCTCCCTGGCGGACGAGCTGCAGCACCGCCTCACCACCGAGCTCAGCGTGATCGACGGACAGTCCTATTACGTGGACGTCTGGCGCATGGACGCGTTCGGCACCGAGGATTACCTGGCCACGTTCCGCCTGGTGGTGACTGGGGTTGGGCTGCTGATCCTCGGCCTCTCGGCCCTCAACCTCGTCAACATCGCCATCGTCACGCTGCGACAGCGGATCCGGGAGATCGGGGTCCGCCGCGCGCTGGGCGCCACGTCGCGGCGCGTGTTCTTCGCGGTGATGCTGGAGTCGGTCGTCGCGACGGCGTTGGCGGGCTTGATCGGTGTGGTGATCTCGGTCGTGGTGCTCCGGAACATCTCGCTCCTGGAGCTGCTGTACGGCGAGTGGCGCCCGCCTGGCCTGGTGGAGCCGGGGTATCCGGCCTCGGCCGCGGTCATCGGCCTCGTGGCGTCCGTGGCCGTCGGCGCGCTCGCGGGCCTGGTGCCCGCGATCATGGCGGTCCGGATCCGCCCGATCGAGGCGATCCGCTACTGAAGCGCGACGCGCACCTCGGCCGCCGCGAGCACCGCGCCGTCCCGCACCAGCCGGTCGGTGGTCTCGATCTCGGGAGACAGATACCTGTCAGGGCCCGGGCCCCCGACCCCGTGCTCTCGAAGCAGCTGGACGACGGCGGCGCTCGCCGGGGCGGGGTGGAGCGGGCTGCGTAGGTCGAGGGCTCGGGCCGCTGTCATCACCTCGATCGCAAGGACGCGGGTGAGGCCGTCGACGGCGCGGCGCAGCTTGCGCGCAGCGCCCCAGCCCATCGACACGTGGTCCTCCTGCATGGCTGAGCTGGGGATCGAGTCGACGCTCGCCGGGGCCGCGAGCCGCTTCAGCTCCGAGACCACGCCGGCCTGCGTGTACTGCGCGATCATCAGCCCGGAGTCCACGCCCGGGTCGTGGGCGAGGAACGGCGGCAGCCCGTGGTTGCGGCTCTTGTCGAGGAACCGGTCGGTGCGGCGCTCGGACATCGACGCCAGGTCCGCGACCGCGATCGCGAGGAAGTCGAGCACGTAGGCCACCGGTGCTCCGTGGAAGTTCCCGTTCGACTCCACACGCCCCTCCTCGGGCAGCACCACCGGGTTGTCGATCGCCGAGGCCAGCTCCCGTTCGGCGACCGTGAGCGCGTACGCGACCGTGTCCCGCACCGCCCCGTGCACCTGTGGCGAGCACCGCAGCGAGTAGGCGTCCTGGACCCGGTTGCAGTCCGGGCCACGATGCGAGGCGACCACGCCGGAGTCGGCGAGCAACGCCGTCAGGTTCGCGGCGCTCGCCGCCTGACCGGGGTGCGGGCGGAGCGCCTGCAGCTCCGGCGCGAACACGCGGTCGGTGCCGAGCTGGGCCTCGACCGACATCGCGGCAGCGACGTCGGCGACCTTGAGCAGCGCGGTCAGATCAGCGGCGGCCATCAGCAGCATCCCGAGCATGCCGTCGGTGCCGTTGATGAGCGCGAGACCCTCCTTGGCGTCCAGCTCGACCGGGGTGAGTCCCGCCCGGGCGAGCGCGTCCGACGCGGAGACAATCACGCCGTCGGCGGTCTCGACCTCACCCTCGCCCATCAGGGCGAGGGCGCAGTGGGAGAGCGGGGCGAGGTCGCCCGAGCAACCGAGGGAGCCGTACTCGCGCACGACCGGGGTGATGCCGTGGCTGAGCAGGTCGGCGAGGAGGTGCGCGGTGGCGAGGTGCACGCCGGTGTGGCCGGTCGCGAGCGTGGACAGCCGCAGCAGCATCATTGCGCGCACCACCTCGCGCTCGACGGGCGGGCCGGAGGAGGCGGCGTGCGAGCGGATCAGCGAGCGCTGCAGTTCGGCGCGCTTGTCCGGCGGGATGTGGCGGGTCGCGAGCGCGCCGAAGCCGGTGGAGATGCCGTAGTGGGGCACGGCGTCATCGGCGAGGGTGTCGACCACGGCGCGCGCCCGCTCGATCGCGGCGGTGGCTTCGGCGGTGAGGGTGACGGCGGCACCCTCTCGGGCAACGGCAAGGACCTGCGCGGGGGTGACGGGGCCGGTTCCGACCTCGACGGTGAGGGTGGTGGTGTTCACCGGCCCATCTTCACCCAACCGGCACCCGTGAGGGCGCACTCGGCAGCGGCCCGCTACAGATCCGGCAGCGAGGCAGCGAGCTCGGCGAGGAACTCGGAGGTGCCGTCGTCGACCAGCAGATCGGCGAGATCGTCGCCGCGGGTGGCGCCACGGTTGACGATGACCACCGGCTTGCCCTCCTTGCGTGCGTGCCGCACGAACCTCAGACCTGACATCACCGCGAGCGAGCTACCGGCGACAAGGAGGGCTGCGCCGTCGTCGACCATCGCGTACGCAGCGGCGACCCGCTCCTTGGGGACGTTCTCACCGAAGTACACGATGTTCGGCTTGAGCACACCGCCGCACACCTCGCACGGCGGCACCACGAAGCCGGCGGTGTCGGCGAGCACGGCATCGGCGTCGGGGGCGATCTCGATGTCGCCGACCTCGACGGCGAAGTCCGGGTTCGCGTGTTCCAGCCGCTCGTGCATCTGCTGGCGGGTGATCACGGTGCCGCAGCGCAGGCAGATGACCTCGTTGTAGTGGCCGTGCAGGTCGATGACGTTCCGCGACCCGGCCTGCTCGTGCAGCAGGTCGACGTTCTGAGTGATCACCCCCGTGAGGAGGCCGCGCCGCTCCAGCCCGGCAAGTGCGCGGTGCCCGGCGTTGGGGTGCGTGGCGCGCAGGTGCCGCCAGCCGATGTGGTTACGCGCCCAGTAGTGACGGCGGAACGCCTCGTCTCCCACGAACTGCTGGTAGGTCATCGGGTTGCGCGGTGGGGAGTCGGGGCCGCGGTAGTCGGGGATTCCGGAGTCGGTCGAGATGCCCGCGCCCGTGAGCACGGTGAACCGGGTGTGCGCCAGGAGCCGGACCGCATCGCTCACCGAACCCGCACCGCTCACCCCACCACCGTAGGGCCGCCGGGCTGCACCCGCACAGCCATGGCCGAGAGGAGGAGTGCCGGGGTCAACCGATCGGTGGAGAGGTGAGCGCCCTGATGCAGGACGCGGCCGTCGCGTGCGATTCCTAGCGTCGATGACATGACCACCAGAACCGTTCCGACAGTCCGACGCCCGACACGGCTCCATGGCCTGGACACGCTGCGGGCTGTCGCGCTCGGCCTCGGCATCGTGCTGCACTCGCTGATGCCGTTCATCCCCGGACTGCCGTGGCTGATCACGGACCCCCAGTCCACCGACGTGGCGACGGCGACGTCGTACTGGATCCATCTGTTCCGGATGGTGCTCTTCATGCTGCTGGCCGGCTTCTTCGGCCGCATGATCGTCGAGCGGCGCGGCGCGCGCTCGTACGCCAAGGACCGCGCCCTGCGGATCGGGCTGCCCGTCGTCGTGTTCTGGCCCGTGGCAGTGTTCTCGCTCGGCGGCCTGGCGGCGATAGGCGCGAGCCTGCGCGGCGTGGAGCCACTGAGCCCGGTGCCGCCCGTCTCACCGGGCATCGCCGAGGTGTTGATGCTCGCCAGCCCGGGACAGCTGTGGTTCCTGGTGGTGCTGGTGCAGTGCGTGTTCATCGCGCTCGCGGTCCGCGCACTCGCCCGGCGGGCACTCGGGGAGGCACGCAGCGGACAGGTCGCCCGCCGCATCGGGACGTTGCTCGCCGCTCCGGGCGGCATCGTCCTCGCCGCGCTGCCCTACCTGGCGGGACTGCTGCTCCAGCAGACCGTCGTGGGCGGGATTCACCCGCCGCCCACGATCCTGCCGATGCCGTCTGCGCTCACCGCGTACCTCGGCGCGTTCGCCGTTGGTTGGTTCCTGCATGCCGCTCCCGGAGCGCTCGATCGGATCGCCGGCCACTGGCCGGTGCAGCTGGCGGTAGGAGCGGTGCTCGCCGTGGTGGGCTTTCGGATCGAGGACACCGGGGCGCCACTGATGATCCAGGCTGCTCTGATCGCGTTCGCGGGATGGGCCTGGACGCTCGGCCTCATCGGCGTGTGCATGCGGTACCTCACGCGGGAGAACCGGGTGATGCGCTACCTCGCCGACGCCTCCTACTGGAGCTACCTGCTGCACCTTCCGATCCTGGTAGCGCTCGGGATCGCGCTCGCCGACCTCGCCTGGCCGATCCCGGTCAAGCTCGCCATCACGTGGGCGATCACGGCCGCGGTGCTGCTGCTGAGCTACGACCTGCTCGTGCGCAGCACCTGGATCGGCACGTGGCTCAACGGGCGCCGGATGCCGCGAGCACTGGGATCCTCACGCGGTTGACGCCGGCACGCTCATGCCGGCGCGTCGGGGGCACGCGTGGGCGTCAGCAGGGCGGGGAGCACCGCTTCGCGGAGCAGCGGCGCGAGGTCGTCGCTGCGGTCTGCTGGGTCGATCCACCGCAGTGCCTCGATCTCGGCCCGCGGCTGAGCGACCGCGACCGGGGGATGGGTGAACACGGTGGCGGAGACCTGGCGACCCTCCTCGTTGGCGGCCGCGGTGGTCCAGGTGCCGAGGTGGTTCAGTCGCTGTGGGTCCAGCGTGACACCGAGTTCCTCGACGGTCTCGCGCACGGCGGTCTCGCGGATCTCCTCGCCCGGTTCGGGCTTGCCACCGGGAAACATGAACCGGGTGGTGCCACGCTTGCGGACCGTGAGGACCCGGCCCTGGGGATCGCGCAGCACCACCGCCGCGACGTGGATCGGTTCCGACACGGCACCCATCCTGTCACCGGTAGGCAGGTGTGCCGTTGACGCCACGGTGCGGGTGCGCTGAGATCGGTGCATGCCCCGCGCCAGCCAGATGCCGCGCACGCGCAGGCTGCGCACGCTGCGGACAGCGGTCTACTTCACCGGCATCGCCCTGGTCGCGGCTGGTGGTGCGGTCGCCCGTGCCGTGCCTGCACCCTGGTACCTCGCCATCGCCGGGTTCGTCGCGTTCGGGGCCGTGCTACTGGTGGCGTTGCGCCCGCTGGTTCGGATGCTCGACCGGCGGGTCCCCACCGCGCGCTCACGCGACCTCGCCGCCCTCACACCGGAGGAGCGTGCCTTGCCGTTCGGCGTGATCGCCGGCGCCGACGGTGAGTTGCTGCTGCCGACGAAGATCAGCCTCACCGTGCTCGCCTGGGTGCTGGCGGCAGGTCTTGTCGGCGGAGGCGTGGCGATGCTGCTGGTCGACGACGCCGCGGCGCGCACGATCGGCACCGTCACGGCCGCGTTCGGTGCGTGGACCGGCGTGCTCGCAGCCTGGGTGACCGGCACCAGGATCCGGCTCACCGACGAAGGCATCGAGTCACGGATGGGCCCACGCCGGTTCTATCGCTGGCTCGAGATCCCCGACCTCAAGGTCGATCGGCAGATCGTCATCCTTCGCGCCGCCGGTGCGCCGCGGCCGAGGGTATGGATCCGGGTGGGGACGATGGAGGTGAGCGTGGCGGACTGCGTCGCGATGATCCGGAAGGTGCGGGGCTGGTGAGCGGCGAGGCTGCCGGCCCCGGGACGTACTGACCCGACGGGCAGGTGGGCGGGCGGTAGCGGTGGGACGCCGTCGCGCAGCGGTCAGCTCCTACGTCGCTGCTCGCGGCGCTCCTCCCAAATCCCACTGTCTGTCGAACGACCAAGAACCCGCCCCGAAACCCTGGGCGGGGGGATGGGCCGTTGGCGGGTTCCGTGGGAGTTGTACACACCGGTGGCGAATAACCCA
>NZ_JBMDXJ010000193.1:0-6398 GCF_048594945.1 Pseudactinotalea sp.
CACCCCCACACCGTCCCGCCGCCCGCACCGCACCGCCGCGCTGAGCACCGCTGGGACCCGCCGCGCCCCGCCCCGCCGGGTTCCGGCCGGAGCTCCACCACCTGGACGAGCGGGCGGCAGCACCTCCAGAGTTCCGGTGACGCACTACGTCGATGTTGACCTTCAAGTTGGTTGAAGCTCAATGATGGCGAGGTGCCACATTCCGAGCTGATGCCTATCGGGGTCTTTGCCCAGCGCAGTGGCTTGACCTCCAGCGCGTTGCGGTTCTATGCCGACCCCGGGCTACTGCCCCCTGCCGATGTGGACCCGGTCACGGGCTACCGCTACTACGTCGCCGCCCAGCTGGAGCGGGCGACCACGCTGCGCCAGCTCCGCGAGATCGCCGTGCCCATTGCTGCGGTCGATGCGGTCCTTGCCGCCGGGGTCGACGAGGCAGCACGGCTGCTCGACGAGCATGTCGCCAAGATCGAAGGTGATGCGGCGGCGGCAGGCAGAAGGCGGCGGTCATCAAGTCCACGCTCGGCGGCAACGTGCCCGGTCTGCTGATTGCCACGCTGAAGGGTCCCGTGCTGGCGGATGCTGTCGAGCAGGTTCTGACTGCGACCGCTTACGAGCTGGGGATGGCGGTGCTCGCCGGCCTGCACATCGAAGCGAGTGCCGAGGCAATCGCCCTGACGGCGACAGACCGGTACCGACTCTCCACTCGGACCCTGGTGCCAGCTCGGCCGGCGGAGCAGGCCTGGGCCGGCACGGTCGACGGCGACGACCTCCGGGCTGCGGTAGCCGACATCCGGCGCAGTGCGCTGGTCCGCGTCGAAGCGGTGCCGCACGGGATCTGGCTGCGCATGTCCGAGCGGGAGGACCGGTACTGCCGGACGCTACCTGAGGGGTTCCCCGACCACCGTCTGATGCTTGACTCCCTGGACGAGGTCACCACCCGCGTGACGATCTCGAAGGACCTGCTGCTGCGGGTTCTGGAAGAGCACCCCGACGAACACGTCGTACTGCACATCACCGATCACAGCATGAACATCCGGTCCCCGAACGACGAACACTCCGGAATTCCGCTCTCCGCCACAGCGACGGGCGAGGCCCTCCAGATCCGGTTCGAGATGACCACGCTCTATCCCGCCGTGAGCACAGCGATTGGCCCCGAGGTGATGCTCGACCTGCGCGGACACGACGGGCCCGTCACGATCCGCTCCGCCGACCGAGGCGATCTCACCACCCTTGCCATGCCCATCGAACTCGACCACTGAGCCTGAGAACCACGACGAGGAACCCACATGACCACCACACCTGCCAGCCCCGATCCGACCATGGAAGCCATCGGCCAAGCCGTGGTCGAAGGCCGAACGGGCGACATCCTTTCCGCCCGCCATAAGCTCCTGAACCTGTGGTCGGAGATCAGCGTCACCGGGGATCCGCTGCACCGTTGCTCACTCACCCACTACCTGGCGGACCTCTACGACGATCCCGCCCAGGCCCTCGCCTGGGACGTCCGGGCCCTTGACGCTGCCGAAGCCGTGACCGAACAGCGTGCCCATGAGCACCACACCAGTCTCCACATCGCCGGGTTCTACCCTTCTCTCCACCTCAACTTGGCCGACAACTACCGCCGCCTTGGGTCCTTCAACGCGGCTACCGAGCACTTCAGCGCAGCCCGCGAGCACGCACCCAGCCTCCCGCAGGACGCATACGGTGCTTCCCTGCGTACCGCCCTCGATGAGGTGGCAGAGGCTATCTCCCAGCGGGACATCACCAAGCGGCCCTCCGCACCTGGTCCCACTACGTGACGCATCGGGACGCGCCCCTCACCGTCGAGGGGCGCGTCGGCCGGTCGAGCGTTGCCGGACGAGGCCGATTGCGCATGTCGCGGCCGAGATGGGGATCTCTCGGGCGCGTGCATCTAGGCAGTTTCGTTTGGATCATCGGGCGGACCAGAGGAAGATGCCGGCGATGTGGAGTCCGGCCAGGTAGATGGTGGCGGTCTTCTCGTAGCGGGTGGCGATGCCTCGCCAGTGTTTGAGGCGGTTGATGCACCGTTCGACGGTGTTGCGCTGCTTGTAGGTCTCGCGGTCGAAGGCTGGCGGTCTGCCGCCTCGGTTCCCCCGACGGAGCCGGTGGCGGCGCTGGTCTGCGGGGACGGGGATCACGGTCCGGATGCCGCGCTTGCGCAGGTGCTCGCGAATCGCGCGTGAGGAGTAGGCCTTGTTGGCCAGGACCGTATCCGGTCGGGTGCGAGGTCGTCCTCGCGGGCGAGGAACGCGCAGGCGGGCCATGACCTGGGTGAAGGCGGGGCGTCGCCGGCCTGTCCGGCGGTGAGGACGAACGCGAGGGGTCGGCAGCGGTCGTCGGCGGCGAGGTGGATCTTGGTGGTCAGTCCGCCACGGGAATGGCCGATGGCGTGGTCGGAGGGTTCGCCGGCCGGGGCCCCTTTTTGCGGGCTCCGGCCGCGTGCTGGTGGGCCCGCACGACCGAAGCCCCGCTACACTTCCGCCACCCCAACGAAAGCTCCCAGGCCAGACACCGAACTCCTGCTGGGGCACTAGCGGCCGAGCTACGGCGGAGATCATCTACCAGGCGTTCTGGAAGACCACCTGACATCGTGAAACCTCCCACCAAGGCGAGGCCGACCTGGAAAGATGAAGCGCCTCATCACACCAGATCGACAAGGGGACGAATGGGCCTGCACATCTCACGGATCGAGATACGCAACTTCCGCAACTTCCGCCACCTCGTCATCGACGACTTCCCGGCCCACGCCGTGATCGTCGGCGAGAACGGCGTCGGCAAGTCGAACCTGCTGGAAGCGATCCGCTTGGTCCTCGACCCGTCTATCTCCGACGCGCGGCGGATGCTGCGCGAGGAAGACATCTGGGAAGGCCACCCCACGGGCCTCGCCGGCGGAGCCGAAGTGAGCATCGTGGTCGAGCTTCGCGGCTTTGACGACGATGCTGACGCCAAGAGCATCCTGTCCAGCGCCACGGTGGATTTCGCCCCCTACGTAGCCCGGCTGACCTACCGCTTCGCCCCGCGAACGGAAGTAATGACCGCCGATGGCTCCCAGGTGCAGCCTACCGGCCGGCCGCTGATCGCGAAGGACTACGACGTCGTCGTGTTCGGCGGCGACCGCGAGACCAACGACGTGCGCGCCATCCGCCGTGAGGTGGCCCTGCGCGTCCTGCCAGCCCTGCGCGACGCCGAAGGAGACTTGCACAATTGGCGGCGCAGCCCGATGCGGGACCTCCTCGAGCGACTTCCCCTGGACCCGGCGAACCTGGAAGCCACCGCCTCGGCGATCGCCGCCGCAGTCGACCAGCTCACCAAAGACGCCAACGTGGCCAAGCTGGAGGGTCACCTGACGGACCGGCTGGGAGACATGTTCGGACCGCGCTTGGCCCCCCAACCAACCCTCGGCTTCGCCTCCTCCAAACCGGACGAACTGATTCGCGCCATACGCCTGTTCTTCGACACGGCCCGCCGCAGGAGCATCTCCGACACCAGCCTGGGCAGCGCCAACGTCATCTACCTCGGCCTGCTCCTCGAAGCCCTCAGCCAGCAGCGACTCGACGAAGAGTTCATCGCCACCCTGGTCGCCGTGGAAGAACCCGAAGCACACCTCCACGTCAGCCTCCAGCGGCACCTCTTCGGCTACTTGCTGCGCACCGGGCCGTCGCTCATCCTCACCACCCACAGCCCGCACATCGCCGCCGTCGCCCCGGTCCGCTCCTTCATCGTGCTGCGCGCCACGGAGACCGGTACGACCGGAGCAACCACGGCCGCTATTCCCGTCAGCGACGCGGAAGCCGCGGACCTGGAGCGCTACCTCGACGTCAGCCGTGCCGAGGTCCTTTTCGCCTCCGCCGTGGTGCTGGTCGAAGGACTGGCCGAGCTGTACATCCTCCCCGCGCTGGCTGAAGCCGCCGGGTTCGACCTCGACGCGTACGGCACCGTGGTGGCCAGCGCCCACGGTACCGACTTCAAGCCCTACCGGGCGCTCCTCGGCCGAAACGGTCTTGACACCCCCCACGTGGTCGTCACCGACGGAGACGCCGCCCCCGACAAGCGCGGGGTGCGGGAAGCCGGTCTCAAGCGGGGCGCGAAGCTCCACGCGGAGGCATCCCGCAGCACGGCGCTCCTGGAGCAGATCGACCTTCTCCCGGAAGCCGGTGCAGCCGACTACCGAGCGCCCCGCGACCACCTCGCCTCAGAACTCCAGGGCCACGGCATCTACGTCGGCGCCCAGACCCTGGAGACCGACCTGTGCTCCCTGTTTGGCGAGGAGATCATCAAGGCGTTCGAGGAGCTGAACACCAACACCACCGCGCGCGACGACGTGAGCCGCGGGGTCGCCAACGAGCGGAGCACCACCGTCGATCCCGAGCTCCGGAAGGAGATGCTCAAGCGGATCGGCGCCCTCGGCAAGGGCCGCTTTGCGCAGCGCCTCGCTGGACACATCGCACGGGTCGACCTGGAAGGACGCATCCGAGACGAAACCGAGACCCCCTGTGACCTTCCCCTCGACCAGCAGGTCCTACGTCGCCTGGGCACGGCTTCCTACCTCTTCCTGGCAATGGAATGCATCAGCCGCGCGGCCCGCGGAATGGCACTGTTCTCCGGCCCCACGACACCGCACGTCAACGGGCAGGCCAGCGATGCAGGTCAGTGACACCCTGCTCGCGGAGCTTGACAGGCTGCACCCCAGGCAGCGGGCCGCCGTTCTCCACGACGGCAACGTCGTTCTGCGGGCCGGTCCCGGCAGCGGGAAGACCCGCACACTTGTCGCCCGGATCGCCTACGTCCTCCAGACGCAGATCTCCTCCTTCCGCGGCGTCGCCTGCATCACCTACACCAACCCGGCGGCCGAGGAGATCCGCCGCCGCGTCCACCGCAGCGGAGTGCGCGCCGAGGGGCGGATCACCTGTTCCACCGTGCACGCGTTCTGCCTCAACGAGATCCTGCGCGCCTTCGGACACCTGACCGGGCAGCCCGCGCCTGACGCAGGGCAAGTCCTCAACAAGGCGGCCACCGAGACGCTCCTGCAGTGGTGCTTCGAGCAAGTCGGCATCGGCGAGGTCCTCGCCCAACACCGCGTGCCCCAGAGCACCAAGATCCGCAGAACCCTGGCCTGCAACGAGGACCTCGATAGCTTCGACCCACGGGAGGTCCAGGCCGCACGCCTCTACGAGGAGCAGCTCATCCTGCGAGGCGAGATTGACTTCGAGGCCATGGTCATCCGAGCCGTGCACCTCGTCAGAGAGCACGCACACGTCCGCGACCTCCTGCGCGCCCGCTTCCCCCACGTCGTCGTCGACGAGTACCAAGACCTCGGCGGAGTCCTTCACGAACTCGTCCTCGCCCTGCGCGACCTGGCCGGCATCACAGTCTTCGCCGTCGGGGACACCGATCAGTCCGTGTACGGCTTCACCGGTGCCGACGCCAAGTACCTGACTCAACTGGCAGACCGAGAGGACTTCCGAGACGTCGAACTCGAGGTCAACTACCGCAGCGGCCAGGACATCATCACCGCCGCCGAAGCCGCCCTCGGGCTCCCCCGAGGCCGCCTTGCCCGCGAAGGCGCACCCCCCGGCGACGTCAAGCTCGAAAAGGTCGAGGGAGGCCTCCAAGACCACGCCCGAGTGACTTGCGATCTCATCGAGCAGGCGCACACCATGGGCATCAGCCCCGAACGGATCGCCATCCTCTACCCCGCTCGCGGTCGCCTGCTCGACGACGTACGCAGCGAGCTCACCCGACGCGAACTGGACTTCCGGCACGAGGGCGACGACAAGCTCCCCGCTGGCAGCCTCTCCCGCTTCATCCAGCGGTGTGCGGCCCGCGGCGTCACCAACTATCAGGTCCACGCAGCATCCGGCGCCGCCCGCGCCGACATGCTTCGCCGGGCGCAAGCACCGTCTCTTGCCTCCCTCGCACGCGCCCTCACCACACTGCGCACCGAGGCTCAGCTCGCCCCGCCCCCCTCACGGCTCCTCATCCCCAGGGCTCTGCAACAGTGCCTTGACCCCGCAGAGCTCTACCCTGCCGACGCCCCGGCCCACGCCTGGCTGGAGCAGCTGCGCGCCTGCTTAGCTCTCGACGAGGTAGCCACAGAGCACCCTGACCAGGACAACACGAGTAGCCTCGACACCCTGGCCGGTATGTGCCGCTCCAAGAATCTTGTGTTGCAGGACCTCGCGCGCGGCGAGGAAGTCGTCGGGAAAGTCCTGCTCGCCACCTACCACGCGGCCAAGGGGCGAGAGTTCGATACGGTGATCCTACCCGGCCTCCTGCAAGGCCTCCACCACCTTCTCGATCTTCTCCGGATTCAGCTTGCTCGAGGCCGCCTGAAACTTGCGGATCCCCGTATTAGCCGTGCGATAGAACAGGATCGCCTC
>NZ_JBMDXJ010000194.1:0-6526 GCF_048594945.1 Pseudactinotalea sp.
ATGAGTGAGCATGGATACGTCCTCGCGGGGTGCAGCGTCTGGGACGGCACTGCGGAGGCGACGGCGGATGACCAGGCGATCTGGGTCGGACCCGACGGTCGCATCCGCGCCGTGGGTGACGCTCAGCACGTGCTCGACGACGCCCGTGCGAACCGGGCGCGGGTGGCCGACCTGGGCGGCGCCGTCGTGGTCCCGGGGCTGATCAACATGCACGTCCACCTCAGCCTCGCGCTTCCCGGGCCGATGCAGGAGTCGGTGCAGGGGGCGAACCTGGCCGAGCTGGTGCTGCTGATGGCCGGCAACGGCCGCGGCACGCTGCACAGCGGCATCACCACGGCCAGGCTGGTGGGGGAGTCGCGGTTCGCCGACATGGCGCTGCGCACGGCGATCGGCCGTGGCGCCGTCGACGGACCACGGATCTACACCGCCGGTCACGCGTTGTGCTGCACCGGCGGCCACGGTCACGACGCGGATGCCCAGGAGGCCGACGGCGCGGATGGCTTCCGCCGCGCCACCCGCGAGCAGCTCCGCGCCGGCGCCGACCTGATCAAGGTCTGCATCTCCGGTGGCATCGCCGGTGAGCACGAGGCGATCGATACCCCGCAGCTCACCGATGACGAGATGTCCGCCGTGCTCGAGGTCGCCCACGACTGGGGGCGCAAGGTCACCGCGCACGCCGGCCCGGCACCGGTGATCGAGCGGGCGGTCGAGCTGGGGCTGGACTGCGTGGAGCACGGCTACGAGCTCACGCCCGAGCTGACCGCGACGATGGCTGCCCGCGGCGTGAGCTACGTGCCGACGATCACCGTCAGCCGCTGCGAGGAGTTCTTCCGCGCCAACGGCGTACCCGAGTGGATGATCGAGCGGGCGCTCGGGGCCGGGCCGCGCCACTGGGAGTCGCTGCAGCACGCGATCGCTGCCGGTGTCGAGATCCTCATGGGATCCGACATGCCACCGCACGCGCCCTACGACGAGACCACCGCCACCGTGCGGGAGATGGAGTTCATGGTCGACGCCGGGATGTCACCTCGGGAGGTGATGGTGTCGGCCACCTCGGCAGCGGCCGGGTGGCTGGGCGCGAGCGCCCAGGTCGGGTCGCTCACCTCGGGCGCGTTCGCGGATCTTCTCGTGCTCGACGGCGACCCGCTCACCGACATCTCGGCGCTGCGTGGCCTTCATGCTGTGGTGCAGGGCGGTCGCGCCGTGCGCGACGACCGCTACCTCGTGAACGGACCGAGACGATGAGCACAACCACGCGACTGCACGACCTGCGGGTCGTCGTCGACCGCATCGAGGGCCGCTCGGTGTGCGGCATGGCAGTGGGTGACTCCTTCGACGTCACCTGCTCCAGCCGGATCACCATCCCCGAGGGCAGGCACGTGTGCCTGTACGCGCTCTCCGCGGTGCTGCCGCTGTTGCCCGCGATGCAACGGACACTCGACGACGGCGACTGGCTCGCGCACGAGAACGAGGTCGCCTGCCCCGACCCGCAGGAGCGGCTGATCATGCGTATCGAACGGATCGGCACCTCCACGATGCCGATGGAGGACCTCACATGAGGCACGAGGTCAGCGTGGCGCTGCAGTCGGTGTGGCGCGCCGGGGAGTACGCCGAGCTCGGCAGCCTCGTGGAGGACCTCGGGTTCGACGGATTGTCCGTGTACGGCGACCTCGGCTTCCAGCCACCGATGCCCGGACTCCTCGCGGCTGCGCGCGCCACCAGCAGGATCCGGCTCGGCCCCGCCTGCCTCAACCCGTACGTCACCCATCCGGTCGAGATCGCCGGACAGCTCGCGGCGCTCGACGACGCCTCCGGGGGCCGCGCCTACCTCGGGCTCACGCGCGGCTCGTGGCTGCAGTCCCTGGGGTTGCAGCAGCCACGTCCGCTCGCGCACCTCGAGGACACGATCGAGATCGTGCGCCGTCTGCTCGCCGGTGACGACAGCGGCTACCAGGGCCGAGCCTTCACGCTCGAGCCCGGGATGAGGTGGCAGTTCCGGCCATGGCGCCGCGAGGTCGATGTCCTGCTCGGGGTCTGGGGGCCACGGGGCGCCGCGCTCGCGGGCAGGCTGGCGCAGGAGGTCAAGCTCGGCGGCAGCGCCAACCCGGACATGGTGCGGCTGATGCGCTCGCGCCTGGACGCGGCCTCGGTCGCGACGGGTCGCGGCGCGGGTGCCGTCCGAGTGGCGGCCGGCGCGGTGACCGTGGTGGACCTCGATGGCGATCTCGCGCGGCGAGTGGCGCGGCGCGAGGTGGCGATGTACGTCGACGTGGTCGGTCAGCTGGACGAGACGGTCACGATCGAGCCCGAGCTGCAGCGCCGGCTGGGCGAGCTCCTGCGCGAGGGGCGCGTAGACGATGCGGGAGCCCTGCTGCCCGCTGACCTGCTGCGCCGGTTCTGCCTCGCGGGGACGCCCGAGGAGGTCGCCGGTCACACGATCGAGCTGCTCCGCTCCGGTGCCGACCGAGTCGAGTACGGCACCCCGCACGGCACGTCGTCAGGGGCCGAGGGGATCAGGCTGCTGGGGGAGCGGGTGCTCCCCGAGGTGCGCAGGGCGATGGATCGGGAGAGTGTGGCGTGAGACGTCAGGAGTGTGCCGGTCTGCCCGCCACGGAGGTCGCTGACATCTACCTCCGGGCGCGTGCGCTCGTCGACCCCGCCGCTGCCGATGCGCTCGGCATCGGGCCGGAGACGCGCATGCCGGACTTCTCGCCCGCGGCCTACGAGCGCCGGCACTCGGCCGACAAGGCGGCGCTGCTGGGTTTGCGTGGTGTGCCGGGCGTGCTGGCCACGGTGATGCGGGAGCGGCTGGAGTCGGAGGTTGCGCTCGATCGGATCGGTTTCACGCGGCGGTTGCTCGCGCCGCTCGCCACGCCGGTCCACCAGATCCGGCAGACGTTCGACGACCTGCCCACCGCCACGCCCGCCGACCGGCTCCGGGTGCGGACCGCGCTGGCGGCGGCCTCGACGGCGCTGCGCGACTACCAGCGCACGCTCGCGCACGAGGCCGAGATGGGGAACGTGGTGGCTCGCCGGCAGGTGCTGGTGGTCGCGGAGCAGGTCGAGCGTTGGTTGGCCGACGGCTTCATCGACGGGCTGCTCGGTGACGAGGGCGGCGCAGAGGCTGAGACCGGACGGGCGGCGTTCGCCGACTTCGCCGAGTTCCTCAGGACCCGGCTGCTGCCTCTCGCCCCGGCGGCCGACGGCGTGGGCCGGCCCGTCTACGAGGTCACCGCGGGCGCGTTCCTCGGTGAACGCGTGGACCTCGACGAGCTCTACGCGTACGGCTGGGACCTCATCGCCGAGTTGCAGGCACAGGCTCGAGCACTGGCGACCGAGATTGCCGGGACACCGGATGTCGGGGCCGCCGTCGCGCACCTCGACGCCGATCCTGGCGGCCGGATCCCGGTCGGTGACCTGGTGGCGTGGCTGCAGCGGCGCATCGATGCCTCCGCCGAGGTCGCGGACCAGCGAGTCGCGGCGATCCCAGCGCGGACGCGGCCGGTGGAGGCGAGGCTGGTCACCGCCGTCGCCGGTGTCATGTACTACACGCCGCCGGATGCGGCGCTGACCCGGCCAGGCCGGGTCTGGTGGACAGTGCCGGACGGCACCACCGCCGTCGCGACCTGGCGCGAGGTGAGCACGGTGCACCACGAAGGGGTCCCGGGCCATCACCTGCAGCACGCGATCACCCACGATCTCGCGGGCCTGCATCCCTGGCAGCGGTACCTGTGCCACGTGCACGGGTACGCCGAGGGCTGGGCGCACTATGCCGAGGAGGTCGCCGACGAGGTGGGGCTGCTGCACTCGCCCGGCGAGCGCCTCGGGCTGGTGTTCGCGCGGTTGTGGCGTGCGTGTCGGATCGTGATCGACCTCGGGTTGCACCTGGACCTGCCGATTCCCGCAGGCGCGCCGGGGCCATGCGGCGGAGCCGGGGCGTGGACGCCTGAGCTCGGTGCCCGGATGCTGCACGAGGTCGCCGAGGTCGATCCGCAGACGGCGCGGTTCGAGGTCGACCGGTACCTCGGGTGGCCTGGACAGGCGCTCGCGTTCGCCGTCGGCGCCCGGCTGTGGCGGCAGGCTCGCGCCGAGGCGGAGCAGCGGTCGGCGGGTGAGGGCGTCCCCTTCGACCTGCGTCGCTTCCACACCGAGGCGCTGGCCCTGGGACCGATGGGTCTCGGCCCGCGGCGCCACGCGCTGCGACCGAGCGCCCCGGAGAACGGAGAACCCGGATGAGCACAGATCCCTCCCTCGACGAGGTGGCCGGCACGCTGCGATCGCTGTACCGAGCGCTGGGCGACCGGCCGGCCTTCGACGCCCATCTGCACCCCGCCATCACGATCTGGGAGAGCGACGCGGCTACGCTGCTGACCCTGCCGGAGCTCGACGCGCTGCGCGACCAGCGGGCCGAACGGAGCGTGAGCGGCGCTGCTCCTGCGTGGGTGCGCCCGGAGCAGATTCGCGTGGACCGGTGGGACGACACGGCGGTGGCACGGTTCGTGCTGCGTGCCCACAGGGAGGGCGGCGTCGACGAGACGTTCCGCGTCACCGACGTGCTGCGCCGCGGCGAGCAGGGCTGGCGCATAGTCCACCACCACGCCGAACGCCGGTCGGGCTGACACCCGAGCGCCCGTGCGGGAGACTCACACCATGCCGCTCACCCGCGAGCACGCCCGTGACCTCGACGCGGCGGATCCGCTGGCCGACTGCCGCCGGGTCGTCGCACGCGTCGACGACGTCCTCTACCTCGATGGCAACTCCCTCGGCCGCATGCCGGTCGCGACCCCGCCCGTGCTGCGTGCCCTCGTGGAGGAGGAGTGGGGGCGCGACCTGGTCCGGTCGTGGCCGGCGTGGCTCGATCTGGCGACCGAGACCAGCGATCTGCTCGGGCGCGAGATCCTCGGCGTCGGTCCGGGACAGGTGGTGATCAGTGACACGACCACGGTGAATCTCTACAAGCTGGCGGTCGCCGCGGTGCGGGCGCGGCCTGGCCGGCGCCGGATCGTGGTCGAGGAGGACAACTTCCCGACCGACCTGTACGTCCTCGACGGCGTCGCTCGCGACCATGGTCTCGAGCTCACCCGGATCCCGACCGACATCGACGACGGCGTGCGCGCCGCCGACCTGCGGGCGGTGCTGGGCGACGACGTCGCGCTGGTCGCGTTGTCACACGTCAGCTATCGCTCGGGCGCATTGCTGGACATGGTCGGGCTGACGCGGCTCGCGCACGAGGCCGGGGCGCTGGTGCTGTGGGACCTGTGCCACTCGGCGGGCGCCGCACTCACGCCGCTGTCCGAGTCCGAGGTGGATCTCGCCGTCGGATGCACGTACAAGTACCTCAACGCGGGACCGGGCGCGCCCGCATACCTGTACGTGCGCGCCGACCTGCAGGCGCAGCTGCGCTCGCCGATCCAGGGGTGGTTCGGCCAGACCGACCAGTTCGCGATGGGTCCCGACTACGAGCCCGTCGAGGGCATCGAGCGGTTCCTCGCGGGCAGCCTGCCGGTGCCTGGGATCCTCGCGGTGAGGGAGGGCGTGAACTCGCTCGCGGCGGCCGGGGTGCCGGCGCTGCGGGACAAGGGCGTCGCTCTCACCGAGTACCTGATCTCGTTGGCGGACGCGTGGCTGGAGCCGCTCGGATTCCGGCTCGCCAGCCCGCGCGAGGGTGCGTTGCGCGGCTCGCACGTGACGCTTGAGCACCCGCAGGCCTGGCAGGTCTGCCAGGCGTGGATCGCCGACGGCGTGATCGGTGACTTTCGTACCCCCGATCGCCTCCGTATCGGGCCGGCCCCGCTGTACACCTCGTTCGAGGAGGTCTGGGTGGCGATGGACCGGCTGCGGACGATCGTCGAGGCGGGCACGCACCTGACGTTCCCGACCGAGCGCAGCCGGGTCACCTGAGCGTCCGGGCGGTCCAGAACCCGCGCGGAAGCCCCGCCTCCGCCACGCACCACCGACCGGTCTGTTGAATGCACATGTGTTGATTCGACAACTGTGCGGCCCTCCACGGTGTGGGCTCGGCTGCTGGAATCACCTCGCTCAAGCCATCTTCTGGAGGGGAATCCGATGCGAGGCGCGCCAGCGCAATCACCACGACCCATGTCACCGACGCGGCACCGTGCCGCTCGATCCGGAAAGCGAGGTCGATGGCCCAGAAGGGTCATCGGCACGCTCATGGCCGCCCTCGTGGCAGTCGGAGCGTTCGTGCTCTCGCCGCCCGCGGTGCCGCAGGCAGCCGCCGCGGAGGTCGGTGACGCCGTGACCGACGTGCACATCACCGAGTCGAGCGTCCCGGACGGCCGTGCCCAGCTGCGACTCAACATCGCCTTCGAGGTCGGGGCGAACGCCGCGGCGGGCGACACGTTCTGGGTCCAGCTCGACCCGACGCTGCTGACCCGCGCGTTCTCGTACAACATCTATGCCGAGGGCAGCTCGACGCAGATCGTCGCGCGGATGACCACGACGCTCGGGGGTCGCGTGACCTTCACGCTCACCGACTACGTCGACGACCGGTCGGCGACCGAGG
>NZ_JBMDXJ010000195.1:0-6841 GCF_048594945.1 Pseudactinotalea sp.
ATGAGCGGGCACGAGATGGACCTCCTTCTGCTCGGCGACAACCAGTTCTTCGGCGTCAATCACATGTCGGAGGCTCGTGCGCGAGCGCAGTCGATGCAGTTCCAGGACACCAGCGCGATCATTGAGGTGATCGACACCGCACTGGATCACGGCATCCGAACCTTCATGTGCACCACCCACGAGCGCGTGGGTGAGGTCTGTGACCACATGCGCCGTGACCCGGAGCGCTACGCCGGCTACCGCTTCTACCCCTGCATGCCGTATGCCCACAAGTACGCCAATGCCGTCACCGAGCACGGCATGCTTGGGGCGGTACGGCAGTCGCTGCCGAACTCCTCGCTTCTCGGCGCTGCGCTCAAAGGCGGCCGATCACTGGCGTCGAAGGACGTCGAGGGTGTCATGACGATGCTTATCGATGCTGAGATGGCGATGTTCGACGGGCTCTCGACACCGGTGGTGTTCCTGCAGAACGTGGTCACCGACCTGATGCTCGGCCTGGGCTTCGACGAGGCGTTCGCCGTCTTCGCGCAGCATGTGAAGGACCGATACGACGCAGAGCCAGGCTTCATCACGATGAACCTGCCGATGTTGCTCGATGCGCTGGAACGGGTGGGGGTCGAGAACCCGATCGTTTGCGCCAACATCAACAAGATCGGTTTCCGCATGTCCGGTGGCGTGGAAGCATACGCTCAGGCGTTGCAGTCGCGGGTGTTCCGTCCGGTCGAGATGAGCGTCTTCGCCTCCGGCGCGTTGCAGCCGCGTGAGGCGCTTAGGTGGCTGCATGATCAGGGGCAGGTCGACTCGATCGTGTTCGGTGCCTCCAGTGAGCGCTCGATCCGCAGCACCACGGGGATCGCAGCCGAGCTCTGGTCCACATGAGCCGATGAAGGAGTCGTCGAGCGCGGGCAAGCTGGGACTGCGGACCCGCCTGAACAGAGGTGCCTTCGGCGCGAAGACCGCAGTGGTGATGCGCCGGGAACGCGCGGCAGCTGCCTACCTCGCGCAGGCGGAGCGGCTCTCGCCGGCCGAGCTAGAGGGTCGAGCACGTCAGCGCACGATGGCGCTGGCGAGGCACGCCTACGAGCAGACGGACTTCTACCGCCGGTTGTATTCCGAGGCGGGTCTGACACGGGCGGACCTCGAGCGCCCGGAGAACCTCGAGGCCCTGCCGCTGCTGCGCAAGGAGGCGGTACGTGCCCATGGCGAGGAGATGCGTGCGCGCGAGCTCCCTGCCGAGCGCTTCCTGCGCTCGGTCACCGGCGGAAGCACCGGCTCGCCCTTGGTGGTTTACAACGACCGGCTCGCACCGCATGCAGCGATGTGGTGGCGGGTGTACCGGTGGTGGGGCGTCCACCCCGGCGACGACACCGCCTTCGTCTATCGGCAGAAGCATGCTGGGATCGATGCAGTCAAGGAGTACCTCACCTGGTGGCCCACCCGGCACCTTCTGCTCGATGCCCGGGACATGGACGATGCAGCCGTCGATCGCTTCCTGCGCGACTGCCGACGTGTCCGCCCACGCTTGATGGTCGGCTATGTCGAGGGCGTCGTCGCGCTCGCCAAGCGGCTGCAGGACCGTGGCATGACAGTTGCCGCGCCGCACGCGATCTCGGTCACCTCCTCAGTGCTGCACCCGGGCCAGCGCGAGTTCATGGAGCGTGTCATGGGAGCCCCGGTCTACGACACCTACCGGTCGGCAGAGGTGCCCTGGATGGCCGCCGAATGCCGTGAACGCAGCGGCCTGCACGTGCAGGCCGACATCCGCCACCTCGAGATCGTCGACGACACGGGCCTGCCAGTGCCCGCTGGCGAGACGGGCGCGGTCGCCGTCACGGATCTCACGAACCGCGCCTTCCCGCTGATCAGATACGCGATCGGCGATCGTTCACGGGCGCTCGCAGGAACCTGCGGCTGCGGCATGACGCTGCCGCGCATCGGTGCGATCGAAGGTCGCGTCGCGGACTCACTGCTCACCCCGACTGGTACCGAGATCGTCGGAGGCTTCAGTGCCCTCTTCAACAAGTGGCCGACCGCGGTGCAGCAGTTCCAGATCCATCAGTACGCCGACCACGCAGTTGAGCTCCGCTATGTACCCGGGGTGGATATCGCGCTGGCTGAGCACGCGGTAGCGGAGGTCTGCGCGACTCTCGGACGACTGCTGCACGGCGAGGTCGAGATTCGGGCGGTTCGCCGTCAGCGCATCGAGCATGACGGCGGCAAGGCCAGACTCGTGCGCTCGGAGATCGCTGCCGAGGAGTCGGGCAACTCAGCGACGTCTTGATTGCCGACGACGGTGGGCGGGCAGCCCTCGTCCGGCTCGACTGTCTCCGCTTGCTTGATTCTCAAGGCGCGGCGAGTGATCTCCGTCGCCCTCCGACGAGTCGTGCTGCGGTGATCCGAGCGGCACGGTCCGAGCTCGCCCTGGGGCGCGCTCGACCGAATCAATCGTTGCGACCTTCCGGAACGCAGGTCGTGCCGCCGCACCACGTACGTGTCTCCTCGGCGCCGGATCTGCCGAGGTCATCGGTGAAGCGGACTCGAGCTTTCGCCGCCTCAAATGACCGTCCCAGAGCAGCGCTGCGAACGCCCCGAGCAACAATCCCAGGAAGAGGCCTCCAGCGGCGAACACCAGGACCGAGGGTCGCTCAGAGCCTCCCGGCTCGACGGCAGGTGTGATCAGGCTTCCCGAGTAGAACGGGGTCGAGAGCAAGCGCGCTTGCTCAGCAATGAGAGCCTCGAGCTGGAGTTCGGTGGCCGCGTACTCCGGTGAGCCCTCGTCGGACGCATTCAGGCGTTCCCGAAGCTCGTCGATCGTGCTCTGGAGCTCCTCGGATGTCTGCTGCACCACGTCACGAGCGGCATCGGCGCGTTGGGTTCCGTATGCCGAGGCGATCGCGTTGGCCCATGCGGCAGACGACGCAGGGCTCGACGTCGTCACGATGAAGCGGAGCACCTGTGAACCGCGCGGGACCTCCGTCTGCGTCGCATCCATGAGCTGACGGACCGTCGTGCCGTCATCCAGCGCGTCTGCCGCTGCTTGGAGGACCCCGGTCGATGTCGCCACGATCTGTTCTGTGTCCATGTTGACGGTCGCGAAACTCGAGCCGGTGGAGAGCACACTGATCGGCTCGACCGTATGCACCGCGGCGGCGGCGTATCGCTCTGGATAGACACGGAAGGCTGCGAGCGCCGCCAGCAGGCAGACGACGATGGCGATCGCTAGCGCCTTCCAGCCTCGAGCGATCCCTCGGTAGAGATCCTCAAGCGTCCATGTTGTCGGCACAGTTCCCCTTAACAACGGTCGCCACAGAATACGGGGCCACATCCGGGATGGCCCGCCGCGGTCTGTGACGTGCGAAGGTTTTCCACAACCCTCTCACCCCACGTCCGCAACGCGGACTATCATGCACCGTCGGGCCCATACCGCTGCGCAACCACGCTCAGCGGGGTGATTGGGGGGTGAAGCGATGGGGACAGGCGTTCTGCCGGCGGACACGCCAGGAGTTCCCGCGCCCCGAGGCCGGTCGGTTGCGGCCGCGGAGGTGCCCGAGCATGTCCTCGCCGCGCTGCGGTCCCGCCGTCCCCTCGCGGTGCTCCGCGGCCCTCGTGGTTACGGCAAGACGTCGGCGATCAGGCGCTGGTTGTCCGAGCTGGACGACGGCGTCCCCGTCCTCTATCTGGTCCTCACCGAGGATTCGAACGAGCTCCCCGGGTTCTGGCGCGAGCTGCGGGCCTTCCTCGACAGCAACGGGCTGCCGGTCACCGATCGCGGCGACGATCGCTGGTCGGTGGTGAGTACGCTCGTGGAGCACCCGGGCCGCCTGCTGCTGGTCATCGACGACTTCCACGAGGCGGGTCTCGACGACGGTGCGGCGAGCATCGACGACGATCTGGTGGAGATCGTCCGACAGAACGACGGCATCGATCTCGTCATCGGTACCCGCACCTATCGCACGCTCGAGACCACCGGGATGCTCTCGGTCGACGGCGTGGTGCTCGGGCCAGACGACCTCAAGATGACTGGCCAGATGGTGCACGCCCTGGCGCAGCGGCTCAACGTGGACATGACCCTCGACCAAGCCGAGGAGATCGCTGTCGACACCGGCGGATGGCCATCCGCCATCCGCGCCGGCCTCGTGCAGCACGGCACGACAGGCACGTTCAACGCGGGGCTGGTCGACGACTACATCGTCAACCTCATCACCGACCTCCGTTTCCCCAGTGTGCGCGCATTCCTGCTGCGCACCGCTATCCCGGAGCGGTTCACCTCCGAGATGGCGCAACTCGTGGCGCCGTCGATGACGCTGCGGATCCTCCGCAACCTCCGGAACGCTGGGCTGCTCGCCGAGAACCGCACCAGCGACGGGCGCATGTACTCCTACGCGCCTGCTGTGAGGGCCGCGCTGCTGAGGCTGGGTCGCGAGCTCGAACCGGACACCGTGCGCGAGGTGCACCACACCCTCATGGAGGTCGCTGCCGGAGCGCGAGACCTCGGCCGCGTACTCATCCACGCCATCGAGGCGCAGGAGTACGACACCGCCCTCCAGATCATCGAACGCGAGTGGTCCACGCTGCTCGCGACCAGCCCAGTGGTCCTGGTACAGGCGGCCAAGCAGTTCCCGCCCGAGATCGCGGCGCGTGAGCCGCGCCTGCGCATCGCTCTCAACGAGTTGCACGCCGCACCGAACGCGGACTCCTCGCCGTTCAGCGTGGACGGTGGATCGGCGTTCGCCGCCGAGCTCTCGGAGCACCTCAACGCACCGGTGGGGACGAGCGTCGAGGAGTCGCTCGCACTGATGCAGTGGGGGATCACCTGCCTGCTCGTGGGAAACCTCGACGCCGCCAGCTACGCCTTCAACCGTGCCCGCACGCTCGGCCTGGTGGGGGGCGGGCCCGATGAGACCGTCGAGCTCGCCGCACTCGGCCTCGCGCTCAGCCACGCCTTCGAGGGCGAGCCCGAGCTTGCGATGCGTTGGCTGGAGGATCCCGGTGTGATCGACCGACTCGGCCAGGTGCGCGAGGTCGACGGTCGCGACATCGCCCTCGTCGCCGCCCAGCTCGCCCGCGCGATCGCCCTCACCGACATGGCCGACCCGGCCGCGGGCGCGGCCGTCGCAGCGCTCACCGAACCCGGGCACCGCGACGACCTCTGGGCTTCGACGATCTTCGCGCGCGCCCACTACGCCGTGCTCAGCGGCGAACGCTCCGAGATCTCACGCATGTCCAACGAGGTTCGCGCAGCGATGCGCCACGTCTCCCGCGGCTCGCTCATCGAGGTGGTTCTTGCCTCGGAACTGGTCGAACTGCTCATCGCCGACAACGCGGTCGACGTCGCGCACCAGGTCGTCGCCAGGTTTCCTGGCTCCGCGATCGCCTGGGCCGCTGAAGCCAAGGTCGCGCTCGCGGCGAGGCGCTACGCCGAAGCCATGGCTGCCGCCAACAAGGCGATCGCCATCCCGCAGCGCTCCTGGCGCACCACCGTGGAGTGTCAGGTGGTGCTCACGAGCGCCTATCACGCCACCGGCGACGAGCCAGCTGCGCGCGAGGCGTTCCGGCACGCGGTCCGCATGGCGCAGGGGATCGGGCAGCGCAGGCCGTTCCTACTGATGCCACGATTCCTCTTCGACGGCTTCGCCGGCAACGATCCCAAGGTCGTCGCGCTCTGGCCAGGGCCGCGCAGCCACAGCCCCGACGCCGCAGTAGCCACGGCACCGAGCGCCTCGGAACCCAGCGACCTGCCCACGCTCACCGCGCGCGAGATCCAGATCCTCCGTGCCCTCGAGTCTCACCCCGGGCCCGTCGGCATCGGCGGCGAGCTCGGACTGTCCGTCAACACGGTCAAGACGCATCTGCGCGCCATCTACCGCAAGCTCGGCGTCAGCAGCCGCACCGAGGCGCTCGCCGCGATCGGAACGCGAAGGGGAGGCTCGTGAGCACCGGTGTCACGATGCTCCGGCCAGGGGAGGCCGCCCGGGTCGCGGTCGACGCACGCATCCGCGGCTTGCCCCGACTGCCCCGAAGCTACGTGCCGCCGCGCGCGTTGCTCGAGCTCGCGGCCGACGCGTTGCCGCCGATCACCGTGCTGCAGGCACCCCGGGCGTTCGGCAAGACCGCAGCCGCCTCCTGGCTGCTGCGCAGCGAGGAGGATCATCGCCTCGATGTGGTGTGGGTGAACCTGCCGCACCGTGCGGTGACGCCCACCGAGTTCTGGGAGACCGTGGCGCGGCGCCTCCGTGATGCCACGCTCGAAGACGGCGACTGGGACACCCTCGATCGCTCCCTCGCCCGCCGTAAGCGGCGGCTTGTGCTGGTGGTCGATGACCTGGACCGGGTCGAGGGCACCACGGTCGACGCCGAGCTCGGCGCCCTCGCGAGCCAGCACGAGCAGATCCACGTGATCGCGCTCATGCGCCACCCCCGGCCCATCCACCTCGAGGCAGTGCAGCTCGACGGCGTCGTACTCCACTGCGACAACCTGCGCCTTGACCCCAGCGAGACGTTCCAGATGGCAGAGAAGGTCGGTCTCGACCTCACCCGTTCGGCTGCCGAGCAGCTCAACACGCTGCTGAGCGGCTGGCCGGCGCTGCTGCGCATCGTCATGGCCGAACCCATCCGAGTGGTCGACGACCGCGTGCAGATCGACCAGGGCTTGGTGGACCGCTTCATCAGAATGCTGCTCGCCGATCTCCCTGACCCCAGGACCCGCCGGCTGTTGCAGGTACTCGCGGTTCCCGCGCTGCTGCCCACCTCGCTCGTGCACGAGCTGGTCGGGCGGACCAGCTGGGAGAAGCTGGTGGGGTTCGTCGCCGACCTCGGGCTGGGCACCAGCGAGACGGGGGAG
>NZ_JBMDXJ010000196.1:0-14273 GCF_048594945.1 Pseudactinotalea sp.
CGCCCTGCGACGGTCCTTCAACTACGCTGACGCCGCATCCTGCATGTCGGCGCGCCGCTTCATCTCAGCGGCGTTGCTGTGCAGGTTCTCCGACGCCTGCTGCATCTGAGGCTTCATCGACCCGTCCCAGTCGGACTTGAATCGCTGGGCGCCTGGGCCGAGCCAGAGGACGGACTCCATCAGCGCGCCGATGTCGTTGACCAGCGCTCCGAGGTTCTCGGCGTTGGCATCCATCTGCTGCGCCTGACTGCGGGTCTCTGTGGTGTCGATCCCGTAGAACGTGCTGCGGTCGTAGGTCGTCATCGCTCTCTCCTCGTGTCGGTGCGATGACGGTGACGCTAGGCAGGCAGCAGTGGCCCGCACCAGCGTGGAGGGGGTGGAAAGTTCCGCCGCGCGCTCGGCGGAGGGGTGGTGCTCAGGCCGTGGGGTTGAGTCCCGCGCCGCGTTGCTGGGCGTCGAGAACCGCCTCGAGATCGTCCGTCGTCACCAGCGCTGTCTCGGCCGCGCGACGCCCGACGGCGAACCGCACGTTCTGCACGCGCCCTTGCGTCACGGTGAAGGGATCGTCGGCAGGGCCGAACGCGAGCCTCGCGATCGAGCGGATGGCATCGTCGACGCGCTGGGCGCGCTCAAGATTCCATGCATGCCCGCGCCAGAAGAGCACCCGCTCGAAGATCTCCCGGTTCGACGGCGGCCGGGGGTAGTCGTCGGAGCCCGTGAGCCAGGGCTCGGCGAGCGCGAGCGCCACGTACCACTCACGTGACCACCGCTCGAGGTGAGGTGCCTCGGCGGTGGCTGCGCCGTCGGGATCTCCTTCAGGCACGAACGGAACCACATCGTCGGAGCCCTCACGGACCTCGGCCACGTCGAGCACGAGCACCAGATCGGTGAACCCCTTGCCCTCCTCGCGTCCCCGGAGCAGGAGCAGGTGGTTCTCGCCCTCGTCGAGGAGGGCAGCCATACCGGTGCCGAGCGCCACGCGGCGGGCACCGCCGGGTGCGTCGAAGAGGCTGGAGAGCTGCGCGCCGGTGGAGCCGTGCCACCGCAGCCGGGCGACCTCCTCGCCCACAGCGAGCTCGCCCACCACGCGCGAGACGTGCGCGGCGGCGCGGGGGAGGGCGAGCGCGGTGGTGCGGAGCTGGGCGTCGACGTCCGACTCCGGCAGCGCCACATCGGGCGCCCGCCCGAACATCAGCGCCTCACCGCTACCGAGCACGACTGTGGGAACACCACGCCCTCGCAGCGTCACCCTGAGCACCCGGTCCCCCTTCGGTCGATGCCCCGCAGGCTATCGGAGGGACCGGGCGGCTCACAGGTGCAGACCTCCCCACCGCTCAGGCGGCGTGACGCTTGCGGGTGACCGTGTTGGCACCGGGCTGCACGGGATCCCACATCAGCCGCATCCCCGCCTGCTCGGGCGTGCGGCCGCCCTTGCGCTCGTTGCAGGTGCGGCACGCGGCCACCGAGTTCTGCCAGGTCGAGGGTCCGTCCTGGCAGCGGGGCACCACGTGGTCGACCGTGGTGGCCGAGCGCCCGCAGTATGCGCACGTGTGCCGGTCACGCTGCAGCACCGCCTTGAAGGAGTAGGTGGCCGGCACCGTGCGCTCGTAGCGCCACCGCGCGTACACGTACCGCACCAGCTCGACCGACACCGGCTTCTCGTACGGGCCGAACGCCTCACCCTCGGCTGCATCGAGCACGCGGGCGACCCCGCGGTGCAGCATCGTCACGACGTGGCGCAGCGGCTTGACGTCGTGGACCTCGACGCCACCGGCGTTGTAGATCAGGACCATCGCAGCCATGCTGCACCTCCCTCACGTATGACAGCACCTCGACGCCCGCACGGCCAGGTGCCGCGCCCAAGCGCCCTCGTGATCGTCGACCACAAGCCGGTCCGCCGCCACCGGTTTTCGGTGAACAGTCAGTCGCGGCCCTTGCCGGTGAGGACGTCCCAGGCGGCGAGGGCGAGGTTGCCGGGAACGATGAACATGCCGCCCGCCCCGAGCGTGTCGAACGCCATGTCGTTGCGGCGCTCCAACGCGTCACCGTAGGTGGTGCCCTGGATGCCGTCGTAGATCGCGGTGCCGCCGGCGTAGGCGGTGCTCCAGGTCGCGCCGAGGACCGGGCCACCGAGGGCGGTGACCGCGAGACCGCCCGCACCACCGGCGGTCTGGGACCAGTTGTCGTCGCGCACACCGGCAGCGACGTCGTAGACGTTGAGCGCGGTGCCGAGGTGGCCGGCCACGCGCAGTGCCCCGCCGACCACGGGCCTGTGCGCCGCGATCAGCGCACTCACGAACTCGTACTGGCCTCGGGTCATCGCCACCGCGCCGCGCCCGCCCGCGGCCATCACCGCCGCGACCTGCGCGAGCTCGGGTCCGTTCGCCAGCACGTCGAGCAGGGTGCGTGCTCGGCTCGCCAGGCTCGCGGAGTCGGTGCCGGTCGGTGCTGGGCTCGGCGTCGCCGCGTGGGTGCCCGACGGCGCAGCCGCGCCGGTGGTCTGCTCGCTCGCCTCGCGCTGTTGAGCCTCGTGCGCGAGCAGGGCGCCCGCGGCCTCGGCGAGCGCCCGAGTGGTGCTCTGGATCCGCGGGAGCTCGACGGTCTCCCAGTGCCGCCGAGCCCGATCGGCGTCGGGTCCGGACCACGTCAGCGCGATCAGGTCCTGCTGCGTGCGGATGCCGACCCCGAGCGTGTACTCGGCGTGGTTGAGCATGTCCTCGGCGAGTCGCCGGAGGGCATCAGGGTCGGCGCCGTGTGTCACGGTGGTCATGGTCTCCTCCTGGTTCGGCCTCACGTCATCGTCGACGAGCGGCCCCGGAAGAGACAGTGCTGCGGGGGTGGAACCTTCCGGCCTCTGAGAGCTCAGAACCCGCCCGACAGCGCAAACGCGAGCAGCGAGACCACGATGATCCCGACGACGATGCCGCCTGCGATCGCGAACGTCTTGCCCCAGCCCCAGTTGTCGACCTTGACACCGCTCCCGGCCAAGGACTCCACCCACCAGCTCTGCGGCGGCACGCCGGTGGTGGCGGCACGGCGTGCGTAGGAGTCGGCGGACTCGTCGGGCTCGGGGGCGAGCATGCTGCCCAGGAGCGAGACCTTGATCGCCGGACCTGTCTGCGGCTTGAACACCAACATGCTCTGGTTGACCGTGTGGTTGCTGACCGACTTCAGACCCTGCGGCGGCGTGTCGAGCAGCACCACCGGCTGCGCGCCCGGCTCGACCTGGACGATCCGGATCCGGCCGTCAGGCGTCCACTCCAGGGTGGCGTGCTTGGTGTTGAAGACGGTCACGCCCATGGTCTGGGCGGTGACACGGATCGGCGTGCTCACGGTTGCTCCTGTCGGTGGTGACGGTCGGTGGTCAGCGGGCGCTGACACACCCCTCCACGTGGTCATCAACGTAGCCGAGCGCCTGCATCGCGGCGTACGCGGTGGTGGGACCCACGAACCGGAAGCCTCGCCTCTTGAGGTCCTTGGCCAACGCGACCGACTCCGGTGTGCTCGCCGGCATCTGGTCGAGCCCGGACAGTCGCGCCATCCGCGGCGGCGGCCGATGGGCCTCGAAGACCTCCTCGAGCCGCTCGCCCTGCTCGTGCAGTCCGAGCAGGGCGCGGGCATTGGCGATCGTCGCCTCGATCTTGGCCCGGTTACGGACAATGCCGGCATCAGCCATCAGGCGAGCGACGTCGTCGTCGTCGAACGCCGCGACAGCGGCGGGGTCGAACCCCGAGAACGCACTCCTGAAGCTCTCCCGTTTGCGCAGGATGGTGATCCATGCCAGCCCGGACTGGAAGGCCTCCAGGCTCATCCGCTCGAACAGCTCGTGCTCATCCGGACTGCTCGACGGCGGGACTCCCCACTCGTTGTCGTGGTACGCCTCGTAGAGGGGGTCGCCGGTCCCGAAGCAGCGGAACGTCTTCATGCGCGAGATCGTAGGCGGCACCCCGGACATCGTGCCCGGATCGCGGCACGATAGTGCTGTGAGCACACCCGAGTTCCCGCCCGAGTCCGCACTCGCCGCGCTGCGCAGCCTGCGCCAGTCCCGCCGATTCCTCCCCGACCCGATCGCACGCGAGCACCTCGAGCAGCTGCTCGAGGTGGCGCGCTGGACCGGCAGCGCCAAGAACACGCAGCCGTGGCACCTGATCGTGGTGACGGACCCGGCGACGAACCAGGCGCTCGCGGACGCCGGTGCGTTCACGGCGTTCCTCGGTGGCGTGGCCGCCTCGATCGTGGTGGCGCTCGAGGGCGAGGCGCGGTCGGTCGCGTACGACGACGGCCGGCTGCAGGAGCGGGTCATGCTCGCCGCCCGTGCCCTCGGGATCGGCAGCGGGACCGCGTGGTTCGGCACCGCGGAGAACCGCCAGCAGGTCCGTGAGTTGCTCGGGATCCCCGCCCACCTGGACCCGTGGTCGGCGATCGGGCTCGGGTACACCGATACCTCGCAGGAGCAGGCGTCGCCGCAGCTGTCCGGGCGCAAGCCGCTGGCGGAGATCGTCAGCTGGGAGCGGTACGGGGAGCACTGAGAGCTTCAGCTCGAGGCGGCGGCCGCCGGCTGGTCGTGGACCCGCCGCAGCGCGGACCCGCCGAGCACGAGCACGGTGCACATGCCGAGGATCCCACCGCCGATGAACACCGCACGCGGTGAGGCGAGCGTCCCCACGAGGCCGCCAAGGCCTAGGGCGAGCACCGATCCTGTGCGGGCGATACCGCTCAGGGCTGCGCCGACAGTGCCTCGCTGGGCGTCCGGAGTCCGCGTGACGATCAGCGCACCGTTGGCGGCGTTACCGAGCGCAGCGGCACCGGCGACCACGACCATGACGGCGAGGTAGAACCAGAACGACGGCGATGCGCCGGCGAGCGCCAGTGCACCGCAGGCGATCGCGAACCCGCCGATCGTGCCGCACACCCAGGCGTGCTCGCCGCGCAACCGGCCGGCCAGCGCGGCGCCCACCACGCCGCCAGCGCCGGCCGCGAGCTCGCCGAGCCCGTACTGGGCCGGGGTCGCACCCAGGGTGTCCCGTGCGAGGAAGACCTCTACGGCGTTGACACCCTCGACCAGCACGACCATCGGGAGCAGGGCCAGGAAAACGGGCCACACCACGGCGTCGTGCCGGAGCAGCCCCACTCCGGCGAGCAGCCGGGATGAGGTGATCTCCGCCGTCGGGTCCTCCGCCGTTTCCGCCGAGAGGTGGCGGCGGGTGCGGATGGCTTGGACCACGAGCCAGAGCACGGCGAAGGCGCCAGCGGCGCCGAACAGTGCGGGAGAGGCGCCGAAGGCGCCGAACAGCACGCCCCCGAGGGCGGCACCGATCGGGGCCGCGACCGCACCGAGACCCTGCTGCCAGGCGATGACCGAGCCGATCTGCTCGTCACCGACGACGCGGGGCAGCAACGCGGTCCAGACCGGCCCGATGACGGCCTGACCCAGCTCGAGCAACAGCACGCCGACCAGGGTGACGGCGAACGCCGGGCTCCAGGCCAGCAGGCAGAAGGCCAGCACCTGCACGCCGACGCCGGCGGAGAGCAGCACGCGTGAGTCGTGGCTGTCGGCGAGCCGACCCGCCAGGCCCATCATCGCGACCGCTGGGAGCGCGAGGCAGACGAGCAGGGCCGCGACGCCGAGGGTGCCGAAGCCGCGGTCGTGTGCCTGCAGCAGCAGAGTGACGATCGCCATCGCGTTGCCGGCGAGCGCGAGCGTGCGCGCCGGGAGGATCAGCCGGACGTCGCGGTGTGACCAGACGCTTGTGTCAATCCGAAAGGAATGCTTCATAAATCTGAAAGATATACTTCAGACCATGACGAGTCAAGAGGACGAGCTGCCAAAGCTCCTGGAGCTGGAGGGGCCACAGGCGCTGAAGTTGCTGGCGCACGAGGCCAGACAGCGGGTGATCTCCGAGACCTACGAGGGGCGAGAACTCACCGCGACCGAGGCGGCGGAGCTCTGCGGGCTGACGCCTTCGGCGATGAGCTACCACCTGCGGATGCTCGAGAAGGCCGGTGTGCTCCTGCCGAGCGAGGCCGACGACGGCCGGGAACGCCGGTACCGGCGCGCGGCGCGATCGTTCCGGGTGCGGCAGGGAGAGCGCGGCGCGGGATCACGCCTGCAGTTGCGCACCACCGTCGGGATCTGGATCGACACGCTCACCCGAGCGGTCGAGCGGTGGGTCGACGCCGGCTCCACAGGGACCGGGGCGATGTCGACCCAGGTGCTGCGCCTCACCGAGGAGCAGAGCGCAGACCTGCTCAGCCGGCTGAACCTGCTGTTCGACGAGTACGACGAGATCTCCGAAACAAACGGTCCCGACGTCGGCGAGTGGGAGACGCACTGGGCACACGTGCCGAGGGTGGGTCGCTAGGCAGGCGCGGTGTGGGCCGCTAGAAGCAGCTGGTCGCGGCTCGGCTGGACGATCAGCGCTCGTGGCTCGCGGTGGCCACCTGATTGTGCTCGCCCGGGCCTGCTGTCGGCGCGAGGAACGGTGCGAGCGCGTCGGCCACGGCGTCCAGGCCCTTCCAGACCTGTGGTCGGTCGAGCCGGAGGTGCCCGCCGCGGAGCACGAACAACTCGTTGCCCACGATCTCGATCTCCCTCGCCTTGACTGCGGGCAACTGCTCGACCACGCCGCACGCCAGCAGTCGCTGCAGAAGCGGGTCCTCGGGATCGGTGGACCAGACCTGTCGGCGGTCCGGTCCCGGCACCGGCTCGATGTTCTTCAGCCACGTGATGCGCTGGGTGAGGGTGTGCGCCACCAACGTGCGGGGGTAGCTCTCCCGAAGCTGGAACACAACGTAGCTGTGCTGGTAGGCCCTGGTCTCGCTCTGGCCGTCGTCCCAGATCTCCTCGTAGTTGCCTACGACGAAGCGGGGAGTGGAGAACCGGTCCGAGTGCACCCGGTGCGGCGGCACGGTGAAGATGTGTGCCTTCGGGCGCCGCGGTGTGGCCACAGGCTCGTACTCGAGTCCGTTGACACGCGCGAGCTCGGCCATTCGGTAGCGGCGGCGGGCGCGAATGCTCCAGAACTCGGCGCGTGTCTCGGCACGGAACCGCCGCCAACGCTCGCCGACTGCCCGCTCACTCAGCGGTGTGAGGTCCAGTCGTTCCATGAGCCGCCTCCCCGATCGCAGCATCTTCGCAGGGGGGAGCGCCAGGCGTCCAGGGCAGCAGGGGACGCCTGCTGCGACACATTCGTGGCCAGATCGCGGAACCGGGCTAGTTTCGGGCGCTCTCGCTCATCTGGCCACGATTCTGTTGCGCCCGCAGCGCGTCGCACGCCTCGATCAGCCGGCCGCGCAGCGGAGCGCCCCGCTCGGCGAACGCGGCCTGGGCAGCGGCGTAGGTCCGCTTACCCTCCGCAGTCTCGACGCGGACCGGGTCGAACCCGAGCCCCGCCAAGTCGTAGGGCGCCGCGCGCATGTCCAGCACACGGATGTCCCGGGCGAGCTCGAAGCAATCGGCGATCAGGTCTGAGGGCACGAGCGGCGCGAGCCTGAACGCGTGCTTGTACAGGTCCATGCCTGCGTGCAGGCAGCCGGGCTGCTCGAACGATGGCCTGTCGCCGGGGCCGGGCCGCAGCGTGTTTCGGTCGCGTGCGGCAGGGGTGAAGAAGCGGTAGGCGTCGAAGTGGCTGCAGGCGATCCGGTGCGACTCGACCACGCGGTCGGTGCCCTCGGGACCGAGCCGGAGCGCGTGCGGGTGGCGGGTGCCCTCGCTCCGGTACACCATCGCCCACTCGTGCATCCCTAAGATGCCCGTGTTCGGCGGGCGGCTCACGGTGGCGGCCAGAAACGCGTGTGTCCCTGCGATCTGATCCCTACGCTCGGCGAGCATGCTCGCCGAGACGCGAGCAACGCCGTCGACCATCTCGTAGCCACGGAGATCCGCGTACTCGTGTCCGTTCTCCAGCCCGACGCCGTAGCCCGGGTGCCAGCGCCGCAGCTGGCTGGGCTTGTAGGAGTAGTAGGTGAAGAGGAAGTCGTGCACCGGGTGCGGCGTGCGCTCGCGCTTGCGCGCGAGGTGGTCGGCCACGAGCGGGTCGACCCGCTCGGCGTGCGTGCGCGCCCGCTCCCGCCAGACCCGCTCCTCCAGGACCTCCACGCACAGCACCGTAGCCCCCAACTTTCAACGCTGATCCGGCTCCGAGACTCTTTCAACGCTGTTTGGTCACTCCGCGTCCGCCGAAACAGCGTTGAGAGTCCGTGGTTGCCGGATCAGCGTTGAAAGTGGGAGAGGCGAGCGCGGAGGGGGGTGAAGACGTCGAGCAAGGTCTGGGCCTGATCCTCGGTGACGTCGTCGAGCAGCAGCTCGTTGACGTGCCGGGCGTGGATCGGGCGGGCGCGGCGGAGGGCGCGGTGGCCCTCGGTCGTGAGCACCGCCTCGAAGCCGCGCTTGTCATCCGGGCACGGCTCGCGTCGGACCAGGTCGCGCTTGGCCAGCTGGTCGATCCGGTAGGTGAGCCGGCCGGGCCCGAACGCGAGCGCGCGGGCCAGTTCGCCGAGCCGCAACCGTTGGCCCGAGGCCTCGCTCAGCACGAGCAGCACGTTGAAGTCGCCGAAGTCGATGCCGGAGTCGGCCTTCATCCGCTTCTCGAGCTCGGCCGTCAGCAGCGCCGTGGTCTCGAAGTACGCCCGCCAGGCCTGCGCCTTGGTGACGTTCGAGGCCATGGTGCGCTCCGCCGTCGTGGTCATCACTTGCCCAGCAACGAGGCGAAGTCGACGAAGTCGGAGGAGTCGGCGTCGAACGGGTCGCTGCGGCGCCGGCTGGGCAGCGCCATCAGCAGATCCGCGAGCTCGTCGCCGGCCTTCTCTATGCGGGCATCGAGCCCCGGGCTGCCCCAGTCCTCGGCGGCCGCGTAGACCGCGGTCGGGACGGTGAGCGCCTTCACGTAAGACAGCAGTGGGCGGAGCGCCGTGTCCAGCACCATCGAGTGCCGCGCGGTCCCGCCGGTCGCGGCGAGCAGCACGGGCATACCCGCGAGCGAACCGTCCTCGAGCACGTCGATGAAGGACTTGAAGAGCCCGGAGTAGGACATCGTGAAGGTCGGGCTCACCACGATCAGCGCGTCCGCTTCCTGCACCTGCTTGCGGGCCTCGTCGAGCTCGGGCGAGGCCACGCGCGTCAGCATCATGTCGACCACGTCGTGCGCGAGCGTGCGCACCTCGATCGTCGTGCTCTCGACGGCGGCGCCTTTGGCCTGCAGGGCCGTCGCCGTCGCCTTCTCGAGACGATCGGCGAGCAGCCTGGTCGACGACGGCTCGCTGAGTCCCGCAGCGATGGTCACGATCTTCATCGGGTCGCCTCCGGAGCGATAGCGGCAGCAGTGTCCACATCGTCACGCTCGACCTGCGCGGTGTCCTGTGATCCGGCGGCGGCGACCAACGAGGCGTGCGTAGGCGCGTCGGGCACTCCCGGCGCGCGAAGCCGGTCGAACTCGCGCCGCAGCACCGGGACCACCTCGGTGCCCAGGATCTCGATCTGCTCCAGCACCGCCTGCTGCGGCAGGCCGGCGTGGTCGATGAGGAACAGCTGGCGCTGGTAGTCGCCCGCGTAGTCACGGAAGCTCAGCGTCCGCTCGATGACCTCCTCCGGCGTGCCCACGGTCAGCGGCGTCATCTCGCTGAAGTCCTCCAGGCTCGGGCCGTGGCCGTACACCGGCGCCACGTCGAAGTACGGGCGGAACTCCTTCATCGCCTGCGCCTTGGTCTCAGCCATGTAGATCTGGCCACCGAGGCCCACGATCGCCTGCTCCGGAGCGCCGTGCCCGTAGTGCGCGAAGCGCTGCCGGTAGAGCTTCACCATCTGTTCGGTGTGCTCCTTGTTCCAGAAGATGTTGTTGTGGAAGAACCCGTCGCCGTAGAAGGCGGCCTGCTCGGCGATCTGCGGCGAGCGGATCGAGCCGTGCCACACGAACGGGGGAACGCCGTCGAGCGGGGAAGGGGTGGAGGTGTAGCCCTGCAGCGGCGTGCGGTGCTTCCCTGACCAGTTGACCACAGGCTCGCGCCACAGCTGCCGCAGCAGCGCGTAGTTCTCCACGGCGAGCTCGATGCCGTCGCGGATGTCCTTACCGAACCAGGGGTAGACCGGACCGGTGTTGCCGCGGCCCAGCGTGAGGTCCACACGGCCCTCGGAGACGTGCTGCAGCATCGCGAAGTCCTCGGCGATCTTGACCGGGTCGTTCGTGGTGATGAGTGTGGTGGCGGTGGTCAGCAGCAGCCGCTTCGTCTTGGCGGCGATCCAGCCGAGCATCGTCGTGGGGCTCGACGGCACGAACGGCGGGTTGTGGTGCTCACCCGTGGCGAACACGTCCAGTCCCACCTCCTCGGCCTTGAGCGCGTACGAGAGCATCGCTTGGATGCGCTCGCCCTCGGTGGGGGTCTTACCGGTCGTGGGGTCAGGGGTCACGTCACCGACGGTGAAGATCCCGAACTGCATGCTGCTCATGGAACCGATCCTCTCATAAGTCGTTCAAATCTGAACTACTCAACGGCTGTGAGGTGGATCTATTCCCCGCCCGCCTGGCGGAAGGGTGGGGGCGGCGGTGTCAGCGGCGGGCCGTAGCCTGGGCTCATGCGGATCGGATCACACGTCGAAGCCGAAGACCCCATCGCCGGAGCGAAGGCGCGCGGCGCCGACGTCGTTCAGCTCTTCCTCGGGGCGCCGCAGGCATGGAAGGACCCGGAGGTGCTGTACCCGGGCGGGGCGGAGGCACTGCGCGAAGCGGCGGCCGAGGCGGACCTGCCGATCGTGGTGCACGCGCCGTACCGGATCAACGTGGCCTCCACGAACAACCGCATCCGGATCCCGAGCCGCACGCTGCTGCAGAAGCAGGTCAACGCGGCCGCCGAGATCGGGGCGATCGGGCTGGTGGTGCACGGCGGCCACGTCGAGGCCGGCACCCCGCTGGAGAAGGGCTACGACAACTGGCGCAAGTGCCTCGAGAAGCTCGAACGACCCACCGCGGTCTTCATCGAGAACACCGCCGGCGGTGATGGCGCGATGGCGCGCGGCGTCGAGCGGATCGCCGGGCTGTGGGAGGCCGTGCGCGCCGCGGGCGAGGACAACGTGGGCTTCTGCCTCGACACCTGCCACGCGTGGGCAAGTGGCGAACAGCTCGTCGGGCTGGTCGACCGTGTCAAGGCCGCCACCGGCCGCGTCGACGTGGTGCACGTCAACGACAGCCGCGATGCCTTCGACTCAGGCGCCGACCGTCATGCGAACCTCGGCCAGGGCCACATCCCCGCCGACGACCTGCTCGCGGTGATTCGCGATGCCGTCGCCCCCGCCGTCGTCGAGACCCCGGGTGCCGAGGTCGAGCAAAGTGCCGATATCGCTTGGCTGCGGGAGCGGCTGGGCTGAGGGCGCCGGCCCCCCAACAGCGAGATCGTCAGTCCGGCTCGAGATCGTCACCGCACCCTGACGATCTCACGCAGAACTGACGATCTCGTGGGCCTTGTGCCCACCCGCCCGACTACTCCGCGATCGCTTCGTTACCGGCGTCCTGCGCCTGCTGCAGCGCCTGCTCCACGGGGATGTCACCGAGGAACATGTCGCCGAAGTAGGCGCCGATCGCGTTGAGGCCCGCGTTGGAGTTCGGGCCGAGCGGCGCGGGCGTGGTCTGGCCGGCGGCCTGCTCCACGAACGCGGTGGTGTCCACGCCCTGGCCGTCCCAGTAGTCCGCGAAGGCCTGCTGGGCGTCCACGGCGGCCGGGAAGGCCGAGCCGTCCTGCGCCAGGTAGCCCTGACCCTCGGCGGACCCGATCCAGGCAAGCACCTCGGCTACCTCGTCCGGGTGCTCGGTGGCGGCGTTGCCGAGCGCGGCGACCGAGTGGACCACGCCGATCCGACCCTCGGGGCCGGCGACCATCGGTGCGATGCCCCACTCGAAGTCCTCGCCGATGTCGGCCATCGCCGGCAGCGAGTACTGCCCGGACTGGAACAGCGCGAGCTTGCCCTGCACGAAGTACTCGCGGGAGAGGTCACCGTTGGCGTTGGTGTCGGCCGCAGGGGGCGCGACGTGGTGGGTGTTGATCAGGTCGACCAGATACTGGAAGGCCGCGACGCCCTCGGGAGAGTTGAAGGCGTACTCGTCGCCGTCCTGGAACTGCGCACCGTTCTGGGCGAGGAAGTCGATATAGATGGCCTGCAGGTCGTTCTGGGCGTTGAAGCCGTACACGTCCACGCTGTCGGGATTGAAGCCGTCCTCGGCCGCAGTCACGCCCGCGGAGTCCGTCGTCAGCTGCTGCAGCGCCGGCAGCAGCGTGTCCTCGTCGGCGTTCGGGCTCCAGGCGAGCTCGTTCGGGTCGACACCGGCCGCATCCAGCAGCGTCTTGTTGTAGAACAGCGCGATCGAGTCGGTCAGCTGCGGCACGCCCCACAGGGAGCCGTCGCGCGTGTAGAGGTCGGCAGAGCCGGCGCTCCACTCGTCGTGGTCGTCACCGAGTACCTCGGAGATGTTGAGCAGGTTGCCGTTGTCGGCGTAGATGCCGTAGTTCGAGGTGTTGGTCCAGAAGATGTCCGCCATCTCGCCGGCCTGGATGTCCAGCGGCAGCTGGTCCCAGTAGTTCGCCCACGGCACCTCTTCGATCTCGACCTCGATCTCGGGGTGCTGTTCGGTGAACGCCGCGAACGACGCCTCGTACGAGGCTGCCGCGTTCTCGTCCCAGAGTCGGAACGTCACGGTGGTGACGTCACCGCCGTCGTCCCCGGTGTTGCCTCCGCCACCGCTCGAGCCGGGGGAGCAGGCAGCGGCCGCGAGCACGGCGCCGGCCGCGACGATCGGTACCAGGCGGCGGGCAGGTGAGCTGAACATCGGTGAACCCCTTAGTGACGCGTGGGCCAACAGGACGGAATCAGGCTCACGTTATCCCCGCTTCGTATGTCCGACGACGGCGGCGCGAGGTTGCGTCCGAATCGTGACCCGGGCGGTGGGTCGACTCAGGCCTGTGGCGCGAGCGCCCGCAGCGCGGCGAGGTGCCCGTCAAAGGCGCGGCGTCCCGCTGCGGTGAGCTGCACGGTGGTGGTGCGGCGCGCGTCGGATCGGCCCTCCGAGGCCTGCTTGGACGTGCTCACGTAGCCGAGATCGCTGAGATTGCGGATCGTCTTGGAGAGCGTGGCCTCGCTCAGGTCGAGGGAGGCCGCGATCGTGGCGAAGTCGGCACGGTCGAGCGGGCGGAGCATCGCGCACAGACGGAGCCGGGTGGGTGCGTGGATCGCCTCGTCGAAGTTCGGTTCAGCGAACACGAGTGACCTCGTGTGCGTAGGCGCGGTCGTAGAGCACCACGATCAGCGCGGTGAGCACGAACGCGGCTGCCACCAGCGCGGGGATCCATTGCGTCGGTCCCGCCAGCGACAACGTGGTGGATGCCACCACGCCACCAGCCATCACGACAACTGCCAGGATGGCCAGCGTCCAGCCGAGGGGGCCGGCCGGGCGCGAGATCGTGAGGCCGGTCCGCTTCCGGAACTGGATCTCGACCACCAGCAGAACGATCACGCCGGCCAGCGACAGCACGGCCATCCACGGAAGTCCTGGGGCGGGCGCCGCGACGAGCAGGGCAACGCCTGCTCCCTGCCCCGGGGCCGCCCACCAGGTCTCCTTGGTGAAGCGTGCCCCGATATCACTCCGGTCGGTGGTGATCGAGTCGAGGGCGGCCTGCGCGGAGGCCGCGTCGGTCCGAGGCGTCTCGCCGTTGCTTTCCATGTCGGAAAGTTAATCACTTGCCACTACGGAAAGCAAGTGCGACGCCGGCATCGGGGAGACTGGGGCGATGACGTTCACGACGCGACCGGAGCTGCTGGGGACGTTCGGGATGGTGGCGTCGACGCACTGGCTTGCTTCGGCGGCTGGCATGGCGGTGCTGGAGGCGGGTGGGAACGCGTATGACGCCGCCGTGGCCACCGGGCTCACGCTGCATGTGGTGGAGCCGCACCTGAACGGGATCGCGGGTGAGGTGCCGGTGATCGCGCACGAGGCGCGCAGTGGGCGCAGCTTCGTGGTCTGCGGGCAGGGTGTGGCCCCGGCGTCTGCCACACTCGATGCGTTCGCCGGCCTCGGCCTCACCGAGATCCCGGGCGCCGGCCTGCTGCCCGCGACTGTGCCGGGTTCGTGGGGCGCGTGGATGCACCTGCTCGCGCACTACGGCACGTTGCCGCTGCGCGCGGTGGCGCAGTATGCGATCGGGTACGCGCGCGAGGGGTACCCGCTGCTGCCCGCGGCGGCCCGCACCATCGGCACCGTCGCGGACACCTTCCGCGACCACTGGCGCGGCTCGGC
>NZ_JBMDXJ010000197.1:0-14695 GCF_048594945.1 Pseudactinotalea sp.
CGCCCTGCGCCGCATCGCGGCCGACGTGGCGGCCGGGGTGCACGGTGCGCACCTGCACAAGACGTTCCCCCTGGAGGAGATCGCGCAGGCGCACGCCTACATGGAGGCGAACCGGGCGACCGGGAAGGTGGTCGTCATCCCGTAGGGAGGCGGTACACCGACACGTGCGAGCGCGACGCGCCGGTGAACGGCGTCCCCGCCCAGTCCGCGTCCCGGCTCTCCCGCGCGAAGCCCGCGAGCTGCGCCATCAGGTCCAGCTCACCCGGCCACACGTAACGGAACGGGCTGAACGAGACCCGGGCTGCGCCGTCGGCGCCGTAACGGATGTGGTGCGACACCCCGCGCTGGGTCGACAGGTCCAGCACGTCCATCCCGATGTAGCCCTCATCGGTGCTGAACACCTGCGCATGCGAGGACCCCACCGGCTGCGGACGCGGCACCCACAGCTCGATCACGAACCGGCCACCGGGGGCCAGGTGTGCCGCTGCATTGCGGAAGCAGGCAACCTGGTCAGCCTGCGTGTAGAGGTTCGAGATCGTGTTGAAGACGAGATAGGCGAGCGAGAACTCGCCCTCGACATGGGTGTCGGTCATGCTCCCGACGGCGACCGGGAGCGTGTGCTCATCGGCCCGGGTTCGCAGCTGGGTCACCATGTCCGGCGAGAGCTCGATGCCCACCACCTCGACGCCGGCCTCGCGCAACGGGATCCCCACCCGCCCGGTCCCGATCGCGAACTCGAGTGCGCGGCCACCGGCTGCAAGCTCGGCCAGTGTGGCGACCGTGGGCTCGAGCACCGCAGGGCTGCTCATCGCGCCGGAGGCGTCGTAGTTCTCCGCTGCGTCCCGACCCCACAGGTCCCGCTGGGGCAGGTTCCAGATGTCCTCGGTCATAGCGCCACCCTGCTGTGGGATCGGCGGCCCGGTCCACTGAATTGGTGGGCCGGGCCGCCGGCCGGATCAGCTCAGCGTGAAGGTGATCGTGCGGGCGTTGCCGGCGACGTCGTAGACCACGAGCGTGTTCTCGCCGGTCACGCCGCCGAACACACCCGGGCGGATGAAGTTCACGTCGGACCAGGTGTTGTTGCTCAGGTCGATGACGAAGCCGTTGAGCACGGCCCGGTCGATCTTGTGGGCGTCGTAGAGCTTGAAGCTGACCTTGTCGTACGCGACCTCGGTGCCTACCGTGAAGGACGGGCCCTCCTTGACGGTCACCGTGGGGGCGGTGCCGTCCACGACCACGTCGAACGTCGAGGTGCGGGAGATGTTGCCCGCGAGGTCCTGAGCGTTGTAGCGGATCGTGTAGGCGCCGTCGGGCAGGTTCACGGTTGCGGTGTGGGTGCCGGCGAGCGCACCGTCGAGGCGGGTCTGGGTGCTCGTGACCAGCGTGCTGCCGGAGTAGATGTTCGCGACGATGCGCTGCAGGCCTGCCTCATCGGTGGCGTCCACCTGCAGCGAGAGAGCCTGGAACGGCCCGACCGTGGTGGGGGAGATGAGCGCCAACTCGGGGCGGGTGGTGTCCGGTACTTCTTCGAGCGTGACGGTGAAGCGCGGGTTCCAGAAGTACTGCCACACTCCGGCGGAGTCGAAGTAGTACGCGTCACCGACCTGCGTGACCGGAAGCTCGTTGTTGTCAGCAGCGGTCACCGAGGCCACCTGGTAGCCGGCGGGCGGGGTCACCCGCACACCGAGCAGGCCGGGCAGGTGCCGGATATAGCCGTAGCCCTCGCTCTGGAACGCCTCGTAGGTGCCGGGCTCGAACGAGTACTCGGTCGCCGGGTACCAGTCGCCGGCCGAGCCGAGCTCGACCGTGGTCAGCCCGTCGACCGGGGTGCCGTCGGCAAGCTGCACCTGGGCCACCGTGCGCAGCGCTGTCATGCCGACGAGCAGCTCGGTGCCGTCGGCCTCGACCTGGATGGTGGCCACGCCGGAGTCGGTGCCACGCGCGTTGCTGATCGGCAGCCGCACGACGTCCGCAGCGCTGGTCGCGTCGGTGGCGTCGAAGAACGCCTCCATCGTGGGGGAGTTCGGCGCGCTCAGGTGAACCTGCGCCTCGCCGACCGGGACGTTCTCGAAGACGTAGTCGCCCTCGTCGTTGGTGCCGGCCCAGAGCCACTCGCCCTCGGACGTGAGCAGCCAGGCGGTGCCGTCACGCTTGACGTCGCGGTCGCCGCTCGGGGCGATCTTCGAGGGGTCGAACAAGCCATCGGCGTACCGGTCGTCGAACCGTGTCACCGTGACGGTCCCGGTGGCGGGGGCGTCATCGGCCATCGCGGGCAGCGGTGCGAGCACCGTGGCCACGCTGGCGGCGCCGGCGAGCGTGAGCAGGCCGGCCTTTCGTGCAGTGTGCATGTGCGTCCTTGGTGAGTTCGTTCAGCGGTCCCCGACGTCGCTGACGCTAACCGCGGGTCAGCGCCCCGCCCCCGGCGCCGAGCGCGAGTTCATGCACTGTTCGTCGGGGTGTCGTCAGCCGCTCACCAGCGCCCGCTGCCGCGTGATCGCGACCATCGCGGCGGCCGTCACGAGCACCGTCGCGAGGATCGCCCAGCGCACCGAGGCGGCGTCGGCGACCGTGCCCGCGAGGGTCGAGGCCACCGGCCGGAAGCCCACGAAGCAGATCATCCAGAACGCCATCACCCGACCACGCAGATAGTCGGGCACCCGCAGCAGTACCGCTGTGCTCACGCTCGTCACCCCGATCGTGAACCCGGCGCCCGCGATCGCGAACCCGGCCATCGCTCCGGCAACCCAGGGCAGCGCGGCGGCGGCGCCCATGCCGGCCGTGAGGCACCCGAGGCCGGTCAGCAGCATGACGATCGTCCGCTCAGGCCTGCTGAGCCAGGTCACAAGCGCGAGCCCGACGGCGGAGCCCAGTCCGAACGTCGCGGTGAGGGCGCCGACCAGGTGGGCGCCCGAGCCGAGGTCGGCGGCGAGCGCAGGCGCGAGGGTGATGCTCGGCTCGGCGCCGAACGTGACCGCGGTGACAGCGAGCAGCAGCAACAACAGCCCCGGGTCGGAGCGCACGTGCCGCCAGGCCGCCCGCACCGAGTAGTCGGTGCCGGACTCGCGTGGCGGGTTGCGCGGGATCCGCACGAACACCAGCAGCACGAGGAACGCGAGCTGCCCGAGCGCGGCGACCGCGATCCCCGCCGCGGGGCCGAGCGTGGCCACGAGCGACGCACCCACCACGGGCCCGGCCACCCGTGCCACGGTCATCGGGGCCGTGTTGAGCCCCATCGCGCGGGGCAGCTCGTCACGGCTGACGAGCCGCGGCGTGACCGACTGCATCGCAGGCCCACCGATCGAGAACCCGAAGCCGACCGTCAGCGAGCCGAGCAGCACCGCGACAGCGAGGTCCCAGCCGGCGGGTTCGACCAGCTGGACCCAGGCCGCCAATCCACCGGCGCCGATCAGGCACAACAGCCGGCCCAGGATGATCTGCCGGCGGGGATCGCCCCGGTCCGCCCAGGTGCCGCTGAGCGGTGCGAGCACGAGTTGCGGCACGAACTGCGCGCCCGCGACCACCCCGACGGCGAGCGTGGAACCGGTCGCGTCGAACACCGCGATCGCCGTGGCCACGCTGAACGCCCAGACTCCGACGATGCTGATGACCTTGCCCCAGAACAGCCCGCCGAAGTCGCGGTCCAGCAGCAGCCGGGCAGTGCTGCGCGGCGGCGCGGCCGTGGGCGGGGGAGAAGCGGCGGTGCGGCTGGTCATCGGTCCGTGGCCAACCCGGAGCTGTAGCCCTCGGTCAGTCGCTCCAGCAGGGTGATCAACCGGTCGAGGTCGGCCTCCGGCCAATCGGCGGTGATCTGCGTGAGCAGCTCCTGCCGGTTCGTCGTGGCCAGATCGAGCACGTCGCGACCGGCAGCGGTGAGGTCGAGGCGCGCCTTGCGCTGGTCATCACCGCACGTGGACTTGGTGACGAGCCCGGCCTCGACCATCGCGTGCACCGCGCGGCTCGCGGTCGACTGCTCGATCGCGTGGTCGATCGCGACGTCCTTGACCGTGGGCGAGGCGCCGGCCGCCACGGTGCGTTCGACCGTCCGCAGCACTCGCAGCCCGGCGATCCCGACGCCCTCGGGCATGCCGCGCAGCAGCACGCGCCGATAGGCAGGGCTGCGGCGCAGCTGCATGAGCCGCACCACCAGCTCGTCGAGATGGGACAGGTCGGCGCTCACGAGTTATATGTGTAGCACACACATATGCAACAGACCAGGGTGAGACAACCGCGCCCAGGACGTGGGACGCCGTCGGGCGCTGTCCGCGTCTTGAGACCCTTCACTAGACTCGGCAACCGTGGGACTGCACCTCTATGACACGGCGAGCCGCGCCGTCCGACCGTTCGAGCCGAGCACACCAGGCGAGGTCGGCATCTATCTGTGCGGTGCCACGGTGCAGGGCAGCCCGCACATCGGGCACCTGCGATCGGGGATCGCGGTCGACATCCTGCGCCGCTGGCTCACCCGGCAGGGCCAACAGGTCACGCTGATCCGCAACGTCACCGACATCGACGACAAGATCCTCACCAAGGCCGCCGAGCATGGTGAGCCGTGGTGGGCGTGGGCGCACCGGTTCGAGAGGGAGTTCACCGAGGCGTACGACGCGCTCCACGTGCTGCCGCCCACCTACGAGCCCCGCGCCACCGGGCACATCACCGAGATGGTCGAGCTGATGGATCGGCTCGTGGATCGCGGCCACGCCTACCCAGGAGATCCCGGCAACGTCTGGTTCGACGTGCGGTCCTTCACGCAGTACGGAGCGCTCACCCGCCAGCTGCTGGAGAACCTCGGATCGGACGACGACGTGGCAGAGCCGCCGCCGGACAAGCGCGACCCTCTGGACTTCGCACTGTGGAAGGCGCCGAAGGACGACGAGCCGGACACTGCGTCCTGGCCCACACCGTACGGTCGCGGCCGCCCGGGCTGGCACCTGGAGTGCTCGGCGATGGCCCGCAAGTACCTCGGCGAGGCGTTCGACATCCACGCCGGCGGCATCGACCTACGCTTCCCGCACCACGAGAACGAGCAGGCGCAGTCGCGCGCCGCAGGGTGGGGTTTCGCAGGGCTGTGGTTCCACAACGCGTGGGTCACGGTCGGCGGCGAGAAGATGAGCAAGTCGCTCGGCAACTCGCTCATCGTGCGCGAGGTGCTCCGCGAAGCCGATCCCGTGCTGCTGCGGTACGCCCTCGGAGCGGTGCACTACCGCTCGACGCTCGAGTTCACGCCAGGCGCTTCGCTCGTCGAGGCCGGGGCGGCCTGGGAGCGAGTCGCCGGGTTCGTCTCGCGTGCTGTCGAGGCCGACGACGGCGCTGCGGGCTCGGTCGGTCAGGTCACCTTGCCGGAGGCGTTCGTCAGCGCGATGGACGACGACCTCAACGTCTCCGCCGCGCTCGCGGTCGTGCACGAGACGGTCCGCGCCGGGAACAGCGCGCTCGCCGGCGGAGGGGCGGCCACCCAGGAGGCACTCGCGGTGCGCGCGATGCTCGACGTGCTCGCGCTCGACCCGCTCGACGAGCACTGGGCCGCAGGAGGCGGCTCCGCCGTCGAGCAGTCCGCCCTGGACGTGCTCGTGCGTGCCCTGCTCGACGATCGCGCCGAGGCCCGCGCGGCCAAGGATTGGCCCCGTGCCGACGCCCTCCGCGACCGGCTCACCGAGGCGGGTGTCGTGGTCGAGGACGGCGCCGACGGCGCCCGATGGACCCTGCGCTGACCCCCACCTTCCCAACTTTCAACGCTCTTTCGGCGCGGGCGGGGATTCAACGCTGATCGGGCGCGGGCGGGGATTCAACGCTCTTTCGGCGCGGAGACGGATGCCGAATCGGCGTTGAAGTCCGTGTGGTGCCGAATCAGCGTTGAAACCTGTGTGGTGACGGATCAGCGTTGAAAGTGGGGGTGGGGGCCATGGGAGAATCGGCGGGTGCCAGGAAACTCGAATCGTCGCGGCGCCGTGCGCAAGGCCGGCAGCAAGAAGGGCGCCACCGTCGGGTCCGGCGGGCAGCGGCGCAAGGGGCTGGAGGGCAAGGGCCCCACGCCCAAGGCTGAGGACCGCCCGTACCACGTGGCGCACAAGCGCAAGCAGTCGGCCGAACGTGCCAAGGGACGCGCGCCGCAGCGGCAGCAGCGCCGCGGGGGCGACAGGACGCACGAGATCGTCGCGGGCCGCAACGCCGTGGTCGAGGCGCTGCGTGCGGGTGTGCCCGCCAGCACGGTGTGGATCGCCAGCCGGATCGACGCCGACGACCGCACCCGGGAGATCCTCCGCGAGGTGACCGGCAGGGGAGTGCCGTTGCTCGAGGTGGGCAAGCCCGAGCTCGACAAGCTCACCGACGGTGCCGTGCACCAGGGCGTCGCGATGCAGGTCCCGGCGTACGAATACCTGCAGCCCGAGGATCTCCTGGACCGGGCACAGGAGTCGGTCGGGCCGCCGCTGATCGTGGCCCTCGACGGCATCACCGACCCGCGCAACCTCGGCGCCGCGCTGCGGTCCGCAGGCGCGTTCGCGGCGGACGGCGTGGTGGTGCCCGAGCGGCGCGCCGCCGGTGTGACCGCCTCGGCCTGGAAGGTCTCCGCGGGTGCGGCGGCACGGGTGCCGGTGGCGCGCGCGACCAACCTGGTGCGCGCCCTGACCACCTTCAAGGAGGCCGGGTGCTTCGTCGTCGGGCTCGATGCCGGCGGGACCACCGACATCGGTGACCTGAACCTGGCGACCGAGCCGATCGTGATCGTCTGCGGGTCCGAGGGCAAGGGCCTGTCGCGGCTCGTGCGGGAGACCTGCGACGTGATCGCCTCGATCCCGATCGCCGCCAGCACCGAGTCGCTCAACGCGGGAGTCGCGACCGGGATCGCCCTCTACGAGGTGGCGCGCCTGCGCCGCGAGGCAGCCGCCGGTGACAGGTAGTGTCGGGCACATGACCTCCGCATGGCAGCGCCGCTCCGGGCTGGTCACCAGCACCGCGGGCCGAGCCGACCGTGCCCGCGGGTTCCTCGAGGGCGCGCTGGTGATCGCGATCGTGGAGACCGAGCCCGACAACCCTGACGCGGTCGTGGTCACCGTGGCCACGGACGCCGAGGACCGCGTGGCCGTGGTCGACGAAGACCGCACCGCCGTGACCGCGGGACCCACGCTCACCGAGCTGGCCGAGGCGCTCGCCGCCACGTGTGGCCAGGTGGTCTTCGACGACGTCGTGGCGGGGGAGGACGAGGAGTCCGACGATCCCAGCGATCCGTTCGACCCCGAGATCGACGTCGTCTCGGCCTACGTGCCGGACCGGTCGGTGGTGTACTGCCGCGCGACCGTCGACGAGCTCGGCGCGCTGGCGAGTGCTGTGGACATGCCGGTGCTCGTGGCCCCGCACGGGGAAGGACACGTGGTGCTCGTCAGCGACGGCCCCGCACTGAGTGCGGTGGACTGGTCGGAGACGCTCAAGCCAGCCCTCGTGGTGGAGCAGGGTGCCGCCTATCCGGCCGCTGCGATCATCGCGGGCGACTCCGCGTACGTGCACACCTGGGACCTGGACATCGCCGTGGTGCCGAGCGAGGCAACAGCCGCGGCTGTGGCGAAGGACCTGGTCGATTCCACCTTGGGCGTCGGAGGGCTGACCGCCAAGATCGTCGCGCTGCTGCCGGAGGCGGATGCGACGGCGGTCCGCGCCGCGCTCGAGACCGGCAGCTCCGGTCCTGCCGACCTGATCGCCGCGATCGGCCTGCCGCAGGTGCTCGCCGGCTACCTCAGCCATGGGGCCGACACCCCGGACCTGCCCGGTGCGAAGATCCTGCAGCCCAACGGGCTCGGGCAGGCGTTCGCCCGGGCTGTCACCGACGCGCAGGCGCAGATGACCGAGAGCGTTCGTGAGCACACCGAGCAGATGCGGGAGCGTGCGGAGCACGTGCGCGAGCGGGCCGAGGCGGCGCGTGTGCGCGCCGAGTCCGCCTTCGACGCCGCCGAGACGTTCACCGAGGAGGTCGTGGTCCCGATCCGCCAGTCGTGGTGGACGCCTGCGGTCGCCGCCCTCGAGGCCACCGCCGGCGCACTCCTGCTCCGGCGCGCCGGCAAGGGCGCGCGGCTCGGCACAGGCACCACCGCCGGCGAGCGGGTCCTCGCGGTCGGGGGAATCCTGCTGCTCGTCGACGCCGTGGTCAACACCGCGATCTTCCTCGCGCCGAGGCTCAAGCGCGACCTGTAGCGCTCAGACCTCGATGTCGGTGTCGGTGTCGGAGATCGCGCGCAGGGTGGCGGTGTCGAGGCCGAGGATCGATTCCTCGTCCGGCCGGTGTGGCAGCACGTTGTCGACGTATGCGCGCACGGCCTCCTGGGTCGAGATGTCGTGGCCCGCCTGCTCGGCGAGGTACCAACGGTGCTCGAGGATCTCGTGGAAGGCCTCCGCAGGCTCGAGCTTGCGGCGCAGGTTCCGGGGGATCGCGGCGATCGCGGGCTCGAAGATCTCGTTCAGCCACTCGTGCGCGACCATCTCCTCGTCCTCGCCGAGCTGATCGGTGGCCACGCGGTAGGTGTCCATGTCGTTCAGGAGCCGGCGTGCCTGGTTCTCCTGCACGTCCAGCCCGGTCAGGCGCATCAGACGGCGGTGGTGGTGCCCGGCGTCGACGACCTTCGGCTGGATCTGCACCGTGGTGCCGTCGATGTCGGTGGTCATCTGCAGCTCGCCCACGTCGTAGCCGAGCTGGTTGAGGCGCTGGATGCGCGCCGAGACGCGCCACCGCTCGTTGGTGGAGAACTCCTCGGCCTCGGTGAGCTCGGCCCACAGCTCGTTGTAGCGCTGCACGAGCATCTCGCCGATCAGCACGGTGTCTTCGACATCGCGCAGCAGGCCGCCTGCCTCGAGGTCCATCAGTTCGCCGATGATGTTGACGCGCGCGATCTCGAGGTCATACTCCCGCTGCCCGCGGGTGAGCTGGGCGTGCAGGTCACCGGTCTCGGCGTCCACGAGGTACGCCGAGAACGCGCCGGCGTCACGCCGGAACAAGGTGTTCGACAGCGACACGTCACCCCAGTAGAAGCCGGTGAGGTGCAGCCGCACCAGCAGCACGGCGAGCGCATCGATCAACCGGGTCGCCATGTCGGGCGCCAGGTGCCGAGAGAACAGCGCGCGGTACGGCAGCGAGAAGCGCAGGTGCTTGGTGATCAGCACAGAGTCGAGAGGCTCGCCATCGGGCGCCCGCCGCCCGGTGATCACGCCGACCGGTTCGACCGAGGGCACGTCCAGGCGGTCGAGGTCGCGCAGTAGCGCGTACTCGCGGTAGGCGACCGACTCGCCGATCTCCTTGATGGCGATCACGCGGCCCGAGAGCCGCACGAAGCGAACCACGTGCCGCGAGATCCCTCGGGGGAGCGCGGCGAGCAGGTCCTCCGGCCAGTCCACGAGTGGAATGTGCCATGGCAGATCGAGCAGCGCCGGGTCGGGCGCCGCCGCGGTGATCTGAAGCGCTGCCGGCATGGGTCCAAGTCTGTCAGGCACCGGGCCGCGGACCTACCGCGTTCGGTGCGATGTACGTCAGGTCACAGGATGTGTGGTCGACCTGTGACGACAAGAGGGGCGGACCCGTGCGGGCCCGCCCCTCCAGTCATGCGACTCGGTGTCAGTCGGGGAGACGCTCACCGGTCGCGGGGGAGAAGTGGTGCTGCTCGCCCTCGCGGATCTTCACGCGGATCGTGTCGCCCTTCAGAGGAGGACGGCGGGGGTCCACGCGCACGATGATCTGCGCCTCGCCGGCACCGGAGGTGATGGCGTCGGCGGCCTCGGCCGAGGCCAGCTGGCCGTAGACGAACGCATCGGAGCCGAGTTCCTCGACCAGGTTCACGGTGACCGGGAACGCACCCTCCGTGCCGTCAGGTGCCACGTCGAGCGACTCGGGACGGAAGCCGAGCGTGATCTCGCCCTTGTCCTCGTCCGTGAGCGAGTCGAGCGTGGTGCGCGACAGCGGGATGTGGGTGTCGGCAAGGTTGGCCCTGCCATCGGCGACCTTGAACGAGCCGAGGTTCATGGCCGGGGAGCCGATGAAGCCCGCGACGAACACGTTCGACGGGGTGTCGTACATCTCGCGGGGGGTGCCGACCTGCTGGAGCAGACCGTCCTTGAGGACCGCGATGCGGTCGCCCATGGTCAGCGCCTCGGTCTGGTCGTGCGTCACGTAGACGGTGGTGACGCCGAGGCGGCGCTGCAGCGACGCGATCTGCGTACGGGTCTGGACGCGGAGCTTGGCGTCGAGGTTCGACAGCGGCTCATCCATGAGGAACACCTGCGGCTGGCGCACGATCGCGCGGCCCATGGCCACACGCTGACGCTGACCACCGGAGAGCGCCTTCGGCTTGCGGTCGAGGTACTGGGACAGGTCGAGGATCTTCGCGGCCTCTTCCACGCGCTGGCGGATCTCCGCCTTCGGGGTGCCGGCGATCTTCAGGGCGAAGCCCATGTTGTCGGCGACCGACATGTGCGGGTAGAGCGCGTAGTTCTGGAACACCATGGCGATGTCCCGGTCCTTCGGCTGGACGTCGGTGACGTCGCGGTCGCCGATGAGGATGCGGCCCGAGTTCACGTCCTCGAGGCCGGCGAGCATGCGCAGCGAGGTGGACTTACCGCAACCGGACGGCCCGACGAGCACGAGGAACTCGCCGTCGGCGACCTCGAGGTTGAGCTGGTCCACGGCCGGGGTCTCAGAGCCCGGGTAGAGCCGCGTGGCGTGGTCGTAAGTGACTGATGCCATGGTGGTGATTCCCTCCACCGGCAGGTACGTGCCGGACGATCCGTTGTGAAGGTGTCAGAACGCTCTGACACGGTCCGCGGAAGCGAACCGCACACAGTCTGACACACCCCGGAGTGTTTGCGTGACGGTGGTCACATCGCGGTCAGCTCGGCCAGTCGAGCCAGCACCAGTCCGACGGCGGTGGGGTCCTCGACCCGGTGTCTCGCGCTGGTCTCGCCCTCGCCGACCTTGATGCCGATGTCGTCAGGACCGAGCGCGCTCAGGGCGTCCTCGTCGGTCACGTCATCGCCGATGAACAGCACCGGGACGTCGGCCGGTAGCTCGCGGGTGGGGTATCCGGTGCGCAGCAGCGCGACGGCGTCGCCCTTGGTGGTGTGGGCCACGCTCAGCTCGACCACGCGCTTGCCTGCGATCGCACGCACGCCGGGCAGGCTGCCCAGCCGGTCGATCGAGTCCCGCTCGAGCGTGCGTGCCGCGTGCTCGTCGGTGACCGGCCGGGTGTGCACCACGATCGCGGTCGGCTTCTCCTCGACCCAGCTGCCGGGAACGGCCTCGGTCAGCGCCGCGGCCTCCTCGCGCAGCCGCGTCCGCAGCGCCAGCTGGTCGTCGTCGAGCTCGGGCGGTCCGGCGGTCAGCTCCCCGTGCTCGTCGACGAACCCCCGCTCGGCTCCGTGGGAGCCGATGATCGCGGTCGACGGCGGAGCGGCTCGCCGGAGGGCTGGGTCGCCGACGGCGCGCCCGGACACCAGCCCGAGGTGGGTGCTGTCCTCCTGCGCGATCCGTTCGAGTGCTGCCCGCGTCTGCGGTAGTGGTGCCGCGTCCTCGGGGCGTGGCACGAGCGGTGCCAGGACGCCGTCGAAGTCGAGTGCGACCACCCGCGAGGGGGCGGCGGCGAACGCGGTCAGCGCGGCGTCGAGCGCCGGGTCGAGGCGGGCCTCGCTCACTCGTGACCCCCGCCATCAGCGAGAGCGGCGAGGAAACGTTCGGCCCACCGGTCCACGTCGTTGTCCATCACCTTGCGGCGCAGGGCACGCATCCGGCGCCGCCGTTCGGCGTGAGGCATGTCGATCGCGGTGAGGATCGTGCGCTTGAGGCCCTCGATGTCGTGCGGGTTGACCAACAGTGCCTGGGTGAGCTCATCGGCGGCGCCGGCGAACTCCGAGAGCACCAGGACGCCGTCGAGATCCCCTCGGGCGGCGACGTACTCCTTGGCCACGAGGTTCATGCCGTCCCGCAGCGCGGTCACGAGCATGACGTCGGCCGCCCGGTACATGGCGGCCATCTCCTCGGCGGGGTAGGAGTGGTGCAGGTAGTGGATGGCCGGGCGCCCCAGGGCGGAGTAGTCGCCGTTGATACGGCCGACGGTCACCTCGACCTGGCGGCGCAGTGCGGCGTACTCCTCGACGTGCTCGCGGCTGGGGCTGGCGACCTGCACGAACGTGGTGCTCGGGGCGCGCAGTCGACCGTCGGCCAGCAGCTCGCCGTAGGCCTTGATCCGGTGGCGGATGCCCTTGGTGTAGTCGAGGCGGTCGACGCCGAGGAGGAGCACGTCGGGTGAGCCGAGCTCTTTGCGCAGCTCCAGCGCGCGCGTGGAGACCGCAGGTGAGGACGCCAGCGCGTCGAAGGAGTGGCTGTCGATCGCGATCGGGAACGTCTCGGCGCGCACGTACCGGTCGGGCCGGCTGCGCCGCTTGATCGTGGCGACCGAGCCGCGCGTGGAGAACTCGGTGAACCGGCGCACGGCTCGGAGGAAGTTGGCGGCGTCGCCGTTGCGCTGGAACCCCACCAGGTCGGCGCCGAGCAGGCCGTTGACCACCTCGCTGCGCCAGGGAAGCTGGCCGAGCAGTTCCACCGGCGGGAACGGGATGTGGTGGAAGTAGCCGATCCGCAGGTCCGGGCGAAGTTGCCGCAGCATCCGCGGGACGAGCTGCAGCTGGTAGTCCTGAACCCACACCAGCGCGCCCTGCGGTGCCGCCTCGGCCGTGGCCTCCGCGAACCGCGTGTTGACCTCCACGTACGCCGTCCACCAGTCGCGGTGGAACTCGGGGTCGACGATCACGTCGTGATACAGCGGCCAGATCGTCGCGTTCGAGAAGCCCTCGTAGTACCTCTTGAGGTCGCTCTTGCTGAGCGTCACCGGGTGCATGTCGATGTCGTCCGCGGTGAACGGTTCGACGTCGAGGCCGGGCTTGCCGGGCCAGCCCACCCACACGCCGTTGCCCTTCTGCATGATCGGCGCGAGCGCCGTCACCAGCCCGCCGGGTGCCCTGGTCCAGCTCGTCTCACCACTCTCGGTGGTGCTCTCCTCGACGGGGAGGCGGTTGGCGACGACGACGAGATCACGGTCGGAGGCCATGCTCGCCAGGGTAACGAAGTGGGCACAGGCGAGGCGTCGACGGCGATGGTCCATCCTCAGTGGCGTAACTTGCCTGTTGTGGAGGGGTCCGAGCACGGAACCACCCCCGCGCCCGCGCGGCGCTCGGTGGGTGGGTACGAGCTCGTGCGCGTGCTCGGCTCCGGCGGGATGGGCACGGTCTACGAGGCCATCGACGCCGACGGCCGTCAGGTTGCCCTCAAGCTGTTGCACCCCGCCTTCAGCACCGATGACGCTGCCCGGGAGCGGCTGCGACGCGAGGTGGCCACGTTGCACCGGGTACGGGGCGCCCGGGTGGCCCGCGTGCTCGACGCCGAGGCCGATGCTGACGAGGCGTTCGTGGTGACCGAGCTGATCGACGGCGAGTCGCTCGACTACTCGGTGCGTCACCACGGTCCCCTCGACGCCGAGGAGCTGCGCGACCTCGCGGCGGGGCTCTCGGCCGCGCTCGACCAGATCCATGCCACCGGGGTGGTCCACCGCGACATGAAGCCCGGGAACGTCATGCTGACCGACGACGGCCCGGTGGTGATCGACTTCGGGATCTCGCAGCTCGCCGACGACGCCCGGCTCACGCAGACCGGCCTCGTCACCGGGACGCCTGGCTACGTGGATCCGCAGGTGCTCGCCGGGGGTGTCCCGGACTCCCGGGGTGACTGGTGGGGGTGGGCGGCGGTGCTCGTGTTCGCTGCGACCGGCAGGCCGCCGTTCGGCACCGGCCCGCTCGCTGCCGTGCTGGCGCGCGTGGAGACCGGGCGCGCCGACGTCGAGGGGTTGCCGCCGCGCATCGCCCAGGTGCTGCGGCGTGCGCTGCACCCGGATCCGACGCTGCGCCTGGGCCATGCCTCGGTGGTGAAGGCGATGGACGACCACGTCAACGGGCGTGAGGTCACCGAGCTGGTGGGGGAGCAGTCGCCTGCGACGGCGGGCGCGGACCTTCCTCCCAGCTACGCCCCGGGCGGGCCCGCCCCCGGCGCCACCGAGGCGTGGCCGGAGCAGCCGGCGGTGCAGCCGCCGCCGCTGCCGCACGGCTGGGGAGAGCCTGTCGCCCAGGTGGCTCCGATGCCGCCCCACCAGCCGGTGCCGTACGAGGGAGGCCCACCAGCGCTGGAGCAGCCCCAGGGTCAGCATGACCAGCAGGGCGAGGTGGAGGAGTGGCCGGCGTGGGCCGTCCCTGCACGCTCGCGCCCCGGGATCACGCTGGCGTGGTGGCTGGGCATCGTGGGCGCGGGCATGCTGTGGCCCGGGATCACGCTGCTGGCGTTCGGGGCGGTGATGGTGGTCGGCGGTGCTGTCGGCGCCTCGGCCAAGGCGTTGCGGAACCGGCGTCTGCGGCACGGTCTGCGCCGCTCCGACGTGGCGGTCACCTCGCTCGCGAGCCCGGTGCACACCTTGCTGGCGATCCTGCTGCTGATCCCTGGCGCCGTGGTGGGTGTGCTGGGTGGCGGGATCCTGTGGGGGCTGCTGTCGCCTTCCGGCGTGGACTCCTTCCTCATGCTCGTGGTGGGGGCGACCCCCAACATGATGACCTGGTGGTCCCCCACCAGCAGCACCCCGCGCGAGGGCGTCTGGGCGATACAAGGCGCCGTCGCAACCACCCCCGG
>NZ_JBMDXJ010000198.1:0-8376 GCF_048594945.1 Pseudactinotalea sp.
GAACTCGCACCGTTGGTACGAACTCGTGGCTCAGGGTTGCGCGCGGATGGAGCCGTCACGTGAGCGCCGCGCTGTATCGGGCACGGGTCTTCGATGCCCCGACCGGGCCCGTCGGCGAGGCGGCACTGCGCGCTAGCGACGACGTCGGCCTGCTCGTCCGCGACGGCATCATCACCCGTCGCGGCCCCTGGGCCGAGGTGAGCCGGGAACCCGGGTCGCGCGACGCCGTCGTGCATGACCTGCGCGACGGCATCCTGCTGCCCGGGTTCGTGGACACGCACGTGCACTTCCCGCAGGTCAGGGCGATCGGCGGGCTCGGGCGGCCGCTGCTGGAGTGGCTCGACACCTGCGCGTTGCCCGAGGAGGCGCGGATGGCGGACCGGGCGTACGCCTCCGCGGTGGCGCAGGAGCTCGTGCACGGGCTCGCCTCTGCGGGCACCACATCGGCGCTGGTGTTCGGGGCGCACTTCAGCGACGCCATGGACGTGTTCTTCGAGACGGCCGCCGGCAGCGGCCTGCGGATCACGGCCGGCCTCGTGGTGGGCGACCGCGGCTTGCGCGACGACCTGCACACGGACCCCGCTACCGCCTACGCGGAGGGCCTCGCGCTCGCGCAACGCTGGCACGGCCGAGGGCGGCTGCGGTACGCCGTGACGCCGCGGTTCAGCCTGGCCACCAGTGACGAGATGCTGGCCTCCAGCGCAGGACTGCTGAGTGACGTCGACGGTGCCTGGTTCACCACGCACATCAACGAGAACACGCGGGAAGTCGCCACCGTGGCCCGCCTGTTCCCCGATGCGCGCGACTACCTCGACACCTACGACCGGCACGGCCTGATCACCGAACGCTCCGTGCTCGCGCACGACGTGCAACCCACCGACGGCGAGCTCGCCCGGCTGGCCGCGAGTGGTGCGAGCGTGGCGCACTGCCCCACCTCGAACGCCTCGTTGGGGTCGGGACTGTTCCCGATGCGACGCCACGTCGAGGCGGGCGTGCACGTGGCGCTGGGGTCCGACGTGGGCGGCGGCACGGGATTCAGCCTCCTCAAGGAGGGCCTGCAGGCGTACTTCGCGCAGCAGCTGCTCGGGGACGCCGGCCTGCCGCTGACGTCAGCCGACCTGCTGCACCTCGCCACCACAGCGGGAGCACGCGCGCTCGGCCTGGCGGAGGTGGTGGGGCACCTGAGTGAGGGGATGGCCTACGACGCCGTGCTGCTCCGGCCGCCTGCCGGCTCCACGCTGGAGACCGTGCTCCGGCACGCGAACGACGCCGAGGACGCCCTCGCCAAGCTGTTCGTGCTGGGCACCCCGGCGGACGTGGACCGCGTCTGGGTCGCGGGCGAGGACATGAACGACACACGCCTGACCTCAACGACCCCTAAGGTGCCGCTGACGACTCTTCACTGAGACGCACCCTCATCCGAGCGACCTGGAGCAGCATGGCCACCAGCGAGACCGCCGAACCGACCGAGAACAAGGCCGAGCAGGCACCCCCGCCGAGATCCGCCGTCGACCGCTACTTCGGGATCACCCAGCACGGCTCGACCGTGCCCCGCGAGCTCAGGGCCGGCCTGACCACGTTCCTGGCGATGAGCTACATCATCTTCGTCAACCCGGACGTGCTCTCGAACGCGATCGTCATCGACGGCGTCGACAACGTGTTCACGCAGCTGGTGATCGTCACCTGCATCGCCGCCGCGTTCGGGTCCCTGGTGATGGGCATCGTGGCGCGGTACCCGTTCGCGCAGGCGCCGGGGATGGGGCTGAACGCGTTCTTCGCGTTCACGGTCGTCATCGGGATGGGCTACACGTGGCAGCAGGCGCTCGCCGCGGTGTTCCTCTCAGGCGTGCTGTTCGTGGTGCTCAGCGTCATCGGAGCCCGCAAGGCCATCGTGCAGGCGCTGCCGATGTCGCTGAAGCTCGCGATCACCGCCGGCATCGGCGCTTTCCTCGCGCTGATCGGGATGAAGAACGCAGGAATCGTGGTCAACGACGAGGCCACGTCCGTGGCGCTCGGCGACTTCGGCTCGCCCACCGTGTGGCTCGCGCTGGTCGGGCTGGTGCTGACAGCGATCCTCATGAAGCTGCGCGTCACCGGCGCGATCCTGTGGGGCATCCTCGCCACCACCGCGATCGCGATCATCTTCCGGCTGGCGGTCTACGTGGGTCCGGACAACACGCTGGTCCCGTTCGGCGGATTCAGCGACGGCATCCTCGCGCTGCCCTTCTGGCCGAGCGACCTCGCCTTCCAGATGGACTTCGGCGGGCTGTTCAACCCCGCACACCTCGATGTCAACGCAGGCATGCTGTTCACGTCGGCGCTGACCGTGATCCTCACGTTCTTCGTGGTCGACTTCTTCGATGCCACCGGCACGCTGACCGGCCTGGCGCACCGCGCCGGCTTCGTGGACAGCAAGGGCGAGATGCCACGCGCCAAGACGCTGTTCTCGATGGACGGTCTCGCCGCGATCTTCGGTGCCGCGATGGGTACGTCCACCACGACGGCGTATGTCGAGTCCGCCGCAGGAGTCGAGGAGGGTGGTCGCAGCGGTCTGACGGCGGTCACCACCGGCGGACTGTTCGTCCTCGCGATGTTCTTCTGGCCCCTGGTCGGGGCCGTGCCGAGTGCCGCCACCTCACCGGCGCTGATCCTCGTGGGCGCACTGATGATGGAGGGCGTCAAGGACATCGACTGGAAGGACGTGGGCGAGAGCGTGCCTGCGTTCCTCACGATCGTGGCGATGCCGTTCACCTACTCGATCGCGAACGGTGTCTCGTTCGGCATCATCGCCTACGCGTTGATCCGGGTGTTCACCGGCAAGTTCAAGGAGAGCAGCTGGCTGCTCTACCTGCTCGCCGCCCTGCTGATCGCCCGGTACGTCTGGCTGGAGTAGGTCAGGCCTCGATCCGCGCCAGCACCGACAGTGCGATGCCGTCGAGGATGTCGTGCTCGCTCGTGGTCACCGTGATCACGCCGGCGGTCTGCGCCACCCGCGTGATCACCTCGGACCAGACGAGCGCGCCGGCGCCGATGACGTCCACGCGGCCTGGGTGCATGTACGGCAGCGCGGCACGATCGCTGCGGGTCATCCGCAGCAGGTCCTCGCACGCGGCGAGCACGTCGCCGACCGGTATCCGAGCGCCGTCGATCCGCTCGGGTCGATAGGAGTCGAGCCGCAGCGCGTGCGCGGTCACGGTCGTGACCGACCCGGCTACCCCCACGAGCGTGCCCACGCGCTCCAGCGGGACGGTGTGGGCCGCCTGGTCCAGCGCCGCGCGGATGTCGGCGCGTGCGGCCTCCACCTCGGCCACGGTGGGCGGGTCCGAGGCCAGGTGCCGCTCGGTCATGCGCACGCAGCCGACGTCGAGGGAGATCGCCGCATCCGGCACCGGCGCGACCGCAGCTGCGTCGCCGAGCACGAGCTCGGTCGAGCCGCCGCCGATGTCGACCACGAGCGCCGGGCCGGCATCATCGGCGCCCAGCACCCGCACGGCGCCCGCGAAGCTGAGCGAGGCCTCCTCGGTCCCGGAGATCACCTCGGGCTCCACGCCGAGCCGCTCCTGCACACCGCCGATGAACGTGTCGCGGTTGCGGGCGTCGCGGGTGGCCGACGTGGCCACGAACCGCACCGCCTCCACCCCGTGCTCGCGGCACAGCGCCGCGTACCGCTCGGTCGCGTCGAGCGTCCGGGCCAGCGCCTCGGGCGCAAACTCGCCCGTACGGTCCACGCCCTGACCCAGCCGCACCACCTCCATGAGGCGAGTCACATCGACCAGGCTCGCTCCGCCGTCGGGCGACCGCTCGACATCAGCGATGAGGAGGCGGATGGAGTTGGTCCCGCAATCGATCCCTGCCACACGAGTCACCGTCACACTGTGCCACGAGCACGAGGTCCTGAGCGGTCAGCAGGTGCAGCGGTCCGGGCGCCAGCTCTCGCGGAGCCGCTCAAGCGCCTCGTCACCGTACGGGTTCACACCCGGGCCGACCGCGAGCGCGTGGCCCACGAGCACGTGCAGACACTTCACACGGTCGGGCATGCCACCGGCGCTGATGCCCTCGATCTCGGGGACCTCGCCGAGCTCGGCACGGCGGCGCAGGTAGTCCTCGTGGGCGGCCCGGTAGCGGTCGGCCAGCTCCGGCTCGTCGCCGAGCCGCGCCGTCATCTCGCGCATCGCACCCCCCGCCTCAAGCGTGCTCACTGCGGCGATGGCCGGCGGGCAGGTGAGGTAGAACGTCGTGGGAAACGGGGTGCCGTCCGGCAGTCGTGGGGCGGTCCGCACCACCATCGGGCGCCCGCACACGCAGCGCGCGGCGACCGAGACCACGCCGCGCGGCTCCCGTCCGAGCTGCTCGGCCACGATCGCGAGGTCACGCGCTGCGACCTGCTCGGGCATCAGGGCGTGTCTCCCAACTCCCGGGTCGTCGCGAGCGGTGCCTGGTGCGGGTGATGGCAAGGCGCGCTCGCGAAGGAAGCCCGGGTTTGGCTTTCGAGCGGATGCAACGCCGCCAGCGGCCGTGACAGGCACCGCGCAGCAGATCCGGAGTTGGGAGACATGCCCTAGTCCCCGACCTCGCCGGCCACCTGCACCGAGTCCCAGACCGTCAGGTACCAGGGTCCGGTACGCGGCATCGTGACCGGGCCGGCCTCCTCGTCGTCCACGGGCTCCTCACCGGTGACGGTCTCCGGGTCGACCACCACGTACGGGGTCTCCCCCGGCATCACGTAGCCGAGCCGGTCGCGGGCCTGCGCCTGCACGTAGGCGTCGTCGGACCAGCGCTCCCGTGCCGCCTCCAGCGCGGCCGTGCGTTCCTGGCTCGCAGCGATCGCGTCGTTGAGATCCCGCAGTTGCTCCTGCTGCGCCACGTAGGCGCGCAGCGTCGGCGCCAGCAGCACGAATGCGACCAGGATGACCACGAACAGCATCACCATCCGCACCGTGACCTGTCTCGGCTCGTCAGGACGCTCGACGGCGGCCCGCGCCGGCGTGCTGCTGGATCGCCGTGGCGCGGTGCTCGGCTTGCCCACCGGCTTGCTCGGGGCACTTGTTCCCTTGGCCGGTCGCGACGTGGCCCGGACCGTGCGGGCGGGCTTGCGAGTCGTCGTCGTGGTGCCGGCGGCACGGGCGGTGCTCGCGCGGGGCGCAGCAGGACGGCGGGAACTCACCACCCCATGTTCCCTCACCTCGGCGCCGATCCCGGGGAGGCACCCGGGCGCGCGTCGTGGGTACTCCTGCCCGTACGTCGAGACCGAGGCGTGACGCCGAGACCGAGTGGCGCACGCTTCGGTCTCGACCGCAAGCCTCGGTCTCGACGGTAGGGGTCAGGCGGAGGGGTTCCAGCGCGGGAAAGCGGTGGCGCCGGCGTACACGCCGGAGCTGTCGAGCTCGTCCTCGATCCGCAGGAGCTGGTTGTACTTGTTGATGCGCTCGCCGCGTGCCGGCGCACCGGTCTTGATCTGACCGGCGTTGACCGCCACGGACAGGTCAGCGATCGTGGTGTCCTCGGTCTCACCGGAACGGTGCGAGACCATCGCGGTGAAGCCGTTGCGCTGCGCGAGCGTGACGGCGTCGAGGGTCTCGGTGAGCGAACCGATCTGGTTGACCTTGACCAGCAGCGAGTTCGCCGCCTGCTCGTCGATACCGCGGGCGAGGCGCTCGGGGTTGGTGACGAACAGGTCGTCGCCGACGATCTGCACCTTGTCGCCCACCTCGGCCACGAGCTGCGACCACGAGCCCCACTCGTCCTCGCTCAGCGGGTCCTCGATCGAGACCAGCGGGTAGTCGGCCACCAGCTGCTGGTAGTAACCGATCATCTCGGCCGGGGTCTTGGATCCACCCTCGAAGGAGTAGGCGCCGTCGGCGAAGAACTCCGTGGCAGCGACGTCGAGCGCGAGCGCGACGTCGGTACCGGCCGTGAAGCCGGCCCGCTCGATCGCCTCGAGGATGAGGTCGAGCGCCGCGCGGTTGCTCTCCAGGTTGGGAGCGAAGCCGCCCTCGTCACCGAGACCGGTGGCGAGCCCGCGCTCCTTCAGCACCGACTTGAGGTTGTGGTAGACCTCGGTCCCCCAGCGCAGCGCCTCCTTGAACGTGCCCGCACCGATCGGCGCGACCATGAACTCCTGAACATCGACGTTGGAGTCGGCGTGGCTGCCGCCGTTGAGGATGTTCATCATCGGCACCGGCCGCACGTGCGCGTTGGGCCCACCGATGTAGCGGAACAGCGACAGGTCGGAGCTCTCGGCAGATGCGCGCGCGGCGGCGAGCGAGACGCCGAGGATCGCGTTGGCGCCGAGCTTGCCCTTGTTGGGCGTGCCGTCAAGCTCGATGAGCGTGGCGTCGAGGTGGCGCTGGTCGGCAGCGTCGAGCCCGAGGATCGCGGGTGCGATCACCTCGGTCACGGCGGCCACGGCCTCAGCCACACCCTTGCCGAGGTAGCGGCCCTTGTCGCCGTCGCGGCGCTCCACGGCCTCGAATGCACCGGTTGACGCGCCCGAGGGCACCGCGGCACGGGCGAACGACCCGTCCTCCAGTGCGAGCTCGACCTCCACGGTGGGGTTGCCGCGGGAGTCAAGAATCTCCCGGGCGCCGACGGCCTCGATCGTGGCCATGTGCGACTCCTTCTCAGATGGGTGTCAGGTGTGAAAACAAGCAGGATCCGCGCTCAACCCTAGACCCGCCGACTGTCCGGTCGGCGGTGGTGTTCGTCACCGCGGAAGTGCGGGCGCTCAGGAAGCGGCGACCTGCGTACCGACCATCGGCTGCCACTCCTTGAACGTCACGATCTCGACGTCGGAGCACGTCATGTACGGGTCGGAGTCGAGGTAGGCCTGCACCCGCTCGCGCGTGGCGTCGAGCAGCAGCGCGCCGCCGGAGGCGTCCTCGAACGGTCCGCCGAACAGCAGGATTCCCTCCTCCACGAGGCCCTGCAACAGCTCACGGTGCGCGGGGCGCAGCGGCAGGCGGACGTCGTCGCCCTTGAACACGGTCTGGATGAGGATCATGGCACCGACACTATCCAGGGTGTGTCATCGCCGGTGGCGGCGTTCCAGATCGCGAGTCGCCGCCCGCAGGGCGGCCTCGGCGTCGATGCCCTCGGCATCGGCCTCGACCACGAGGGCGAGGATCGCCTCCCCGAGGTGAGCTGCGCCGTCGTCCGGGTTCTGGGGGCGAGTGCCCGACGGCGTCCCCGCCTTTCGGAGCCGACTCACCATCTTCTGCGCGCGGGCGAGAGCGGGGAGACCAGCGGGGATGTCGTCGAGCGGGTGGGCGCGATGCTTCTCCTCTGCCTTGATCGCGTCCCACTGGGCGTTGACGGCGGCCGGTGTCTCGGCGGTGGCGTCGCCGAAGACGTGCGGGTGGCGGCGTGTGAGCTTGGCGACGAGGCCGCGGGCGACGTCGTCGATATCGAACCCATCCTCGCGTTCGCTGGCCACGCGCGCATGGAAGAGGACCTGCAGGAGCAGGTCGCCGAGCTCGTCGGCGAGCGCGGCGTCGTCGCCCGACTCGGCGGCCTCCACGACCTCGTGCGCCTCTTCGATCGCGTACGGAGCGAGCGAGGCGTGCGTCTGCTCGGCGTCCCACGGGCAACCGCCGGGGGACCGCAGCCGGTCCATCACCTCGACGGCATCGAGCAGGCTCGCCCCGGTGAGCTCCGGGCGCTGCGGCGAGGAGGTCACGCGCCTGCGGGTGCCGGGACCTCGATCCAGTCGAAGCTGGGTTCGGCGATCGCCTGGCCGTCCCAGGTGCCGTAGCGGGGGCTGATCGTGACGTCGAGGCCGGCGACCCGGTCACCCACCTCGGTCATCAGCGCGGCAGCTTCAGGGTCGGACTGGAGCGCGGAGCTGGCGAGCAGGCTGCGGACGACCAGCAGCGTGGGCTCGCTCGCCTCGATCGGGTCCACCCCGTTCTGGGCGGCGAGCCGGTCGAGCGTGCCGACAGCGTCGCTCTCGGACATGCCGAATCCGGCGTCCGCGGCGACGTCGATCATCTCGGGCGCCGCGACCAGATAGGTGATCACCTCGGTGGGCGGCACCGGACCGAAGAAGTGCGAGAGCTCCTCCACCGCGGTGGCGACCTCGCGCTCACCGATCACCTGCCCGTTGACGGTCGCGGCAGTGCCGGGCGCGGGTGCGCAGCCCGCGATCAGCGCGCCCGCGAGCGCGAGCCCGGCGAGCGGGGCGAGGAGTCGAGACGTGAGAGATCCACCTGGTCGAGCCACCCGCCCATCGTAGGGCCACCACAACCGCGACTCTTGCGGACCAATGTTATCGCTCATAACATTGGTCTCGTGGCGCAGCAGCAGTCGATCCGATGGGCAGCGATCCGCTTCGGGCTGTGCGGGCTGGCGGCGCTGGCCGCACAGCTCTGGTTGCAGGCG
>NZ_JBMDXJ010000199.1:0-6882 GCF_048594945.1 Pseudactinotalea sp.
CCTCAACGCTGACCGGACCCCCTTGCCCGGACCCCCTTGCCCGAACCCCTGCGCTGCTATGACGTGCCTCACACCCCCTTGCCCCCACCTCGTTTCCGCAGGTCAGAGGGGGTGTGGCCGAAGTTGACTTCCTGCTCGAGCAGGGGCCCGCGACGATCCAGGCAAGGGGGGTACGGGCGTCCGCGCGAGCACGTCGACCAGCACCGGCAGCCACCACCCGGCCATCAGCAGCCATCACCGGGCACCCCATCCGTGGACGTCCCAACCCTCGATGACTCACCGACGGCCGCCTCCCGCGAGGTCCGCAGATCAGCCGCCATCCAGGACCGCAGGGTGACCGTGGTGGCGGCGACTCGCCCTTCAGTCAGTCGCGCCAGCTCCGCAGACATCCGCGGCCAGGAGAGCCGCTCAACGCGCGTCCGTCCCGCGAGCATCCACTCATGCAGGGACTGCCCGACAGCCCCACGGACCAACACATCCGCGAGTTGATACAGCGGCGAACGATCCCCACCACGAAGAGTCATGATGCATGGTCCTACGGTTTTCCGACTGTGTCAACCGCTTTTCCGGCTCGCACCGCTGCCGATCGTGGACCTGTGCGTGAATCCCGCGGGATGACGTTGCTTTTCCGTACGGCGCGGTTCGATGATGGACGCGCTATGGCTCCTACTTACAACGACGTCGACGCTCACGTCTCGGCCACCGTCCGAGGCTTAGCCGCCGCGCAGCAGATCAGCCACGCCAACCTGGCCACCCTGATCGGGATCGGCACCACCCAGTTCAGCGCGAAGATGCAACACCGCGCACCGTGGAAGCTGCGCGAAGCCGCCCAACTGGCCGACCACTTCGGCGTCACCCTCGACGACCTCATCGCCGGGCAGGTTCATCTCGGCGGCCGCCGGCAGGCGTCGGGGGAGCGCTCAGCGACCTGAACGGCCACACCGCACGACCACGACCCCTCACCGACGCCGGGCGGGGGCCACTGGCACCGCACCCGCGCCGGCAGCTCGGCGCCGGCCATAAAGAGTGCGACCCAGCGGCCGACCCCGACCCGCACGGCCCGCACTGACTCGCGGCCACGGCCAGACCCTGGTTGTACTCCCGCTCGGTCTCCTCGACCCGACGCAGGACGGCGTCGAGGATGAAGTCGCCTACCGTCAGCAGCTCCGGCTCGTGCGGCCGCACGTGGATGGAACGCGCCTCGGATCCTGTCGGCCGTCTCAACGTCGAGATCAAGCAGGGCATGGCGTTCCCACGGCACTACCTGATGCTCGGCAACCGCCGCGAGCAGGCCCGCCTGTGCGGCCACGCGTCACCCCGCCGGCCACGCGCGACCCGGTCGTCACCGTCTCCCCCGCCATCGCCGGCACCTGACCTGCCCGAGGCGCGCCCGTGAGCAAACCACCCGACGCACCTTGGGCCACCAACACCCACGCGCCCACACCCGCCAGCCGACACCGACGATGCCAGAGTCACCACAGACGTTCGACGTCAAGATCGACAACCTCGAGCACCGCAGACTCGCAGCCGGCTACCTGCGGAAGCCTCTCGAGCCGGTGCCTGTCCACGAGGAAGAAGCCCGCTATCGGAAGCGTCGCAGCGCCGCCGCTTGAAAGTCGAGTATCGGCGCGGCCAGGCCAGGAGCTCTACGAGCGCTTGCTGAAGCTCCAGCGGCTCACGAAAACTCGCGCATCCAGTCGTCCTCGCCGCTGCTGGCGACTCTCAGCGGCCAAACTCGCGGTGGTGCTGCGCTCGCAGGCGAAGGACGCCCGCGAGATCGGGTCAGCACCCCTGATGGAGGACAGCCGCCGCGAGGTGCTCATGGTGCTGCCCGTCGTCTTGATGAGAGCGGTTTGTCGCCCAACAAGCACCGGAGGAGCTCGCCACAACTCCGGACTTCCTTCAGAACTGCCTGACCGGACGAACGTCGCCACAGACCCTGAATGCAATTACGGAGTGACGGTTCTCGTCAAGGTACGAGCGGCGTCTCGGACGGCCCGATGCGACAGATCGAGCGGGACCACACTCTCAAGCTCCATCGAGGCGTTCCACAGACCCATGACGGGCCACTCGACAGAGTGCCTCGACCACCACTTGATCCCCTGCCACTTCCGCCCGGTGTGGTCATGCTGCTCCCATGCCCGCAAGGCCCAGCTTTGGGTCACCGCGCGATCGAGGGTAACGACTTGAGTGGGCCGAAGCCCCAAGGCCAGTAAGTTGTGAGCATCGTCCATGTCCAGCAGCCGCAAACCATCGTCGACTAAGAAGGTGCAAAGCGACATCGTTGCGCCTGGTACTGCCTTGAAGGCGAAGATGCGCTTCGTCCACTCGGGGTGTATTGCCAACGTTTCGCCTACTGCGCCCGACTCGGTAGCAGAGACGTAGCGCACGTCGTAGTGGCTGGGGTTGTCGAGTCGGCCTCGCGACTGAGGCTTGTGCGTGTACTCGGGATGACCAGGGGTCCCCGGTTGTGCCCCGGGCGCCACCGGAACGACGCGGTACACCAGCATCAGGCCCCTCCCCCGTAGGCAATGTCTTCAAGCTGGGCAGTGACGACGCTCGCACGCCCCGCGACAATCATGTCTATGGGGCTTGCGCCGTCGAGGTACACGCTGGGTGCCGTCATCCATGCGGCAAGAAGCGACTCGTCCCAAAGTCGGGTGAACGCGGCCATCACATCGACCAGTCCCGCAACGCGCTGCGCGGTTCCGCGCGAGGAACCAGGCAACTCGCTGGGAGTGGAGTGAGAGCCCCCTTCCACCTCCGCACCAGCGATCCGCGCAATCACTTCGGCAGGGAGCGCGCCTCTCATCCGGCCCGCAATCGAAGTCTCGAGGTCCGCTTCGCCGTCCGAAGGTGGAACGATCGCGGCTTCGCCGGTCGTGAGAGCTTGTGGGTCGGCGGATTGGATCGAGACGATCGCTCCGGTCTCCTCAAGAGCATCCGCCGCACGGCGAGCGGCCGTCAGGCCCCCGAAGCGGAGAACCGGCCGATCATCCTCGACTAGATTCTTTGCCTCCATTAGGCCAAGAGTCGTGAGTTTGCGTACCTCGCTGATCACTCGGATCTTGTTGTCGCCGACCTTGTCGATCGTCACCAAGACCGAATCGGGGTCGACAGGATCGGAGTCTTCCAGTGTTCGGAACTCTGGAACTATCGACTCGACCTTGCCGTACGGGTCCTCGAACTGCTTCACAAACGCGGACAAGTCGATGAGAGTCAGTTCCTTAAACGCCTCCACCAAGTCGTGATCTGTTCGTGCTCGCTGCTGGTCGGCCATAGAGCAAGGCTAGACGTCGAAGCACCCACTTCGCATAGCGAACTTCGCCGGAACAGGGCGCATCGACGGGCAGCCGTTGTGGCGGTACTGCCTCACGCGTCGGAGTAGGCGGGCCAGGACAGGTAGCGGGCAGCGGACAACCAGTACCTCGCCGGACCGTCGCACCATGGCAATCAACGACTAGAGCTGGCCGCGGACGATCGTCAGCCTCAGAGCGGCGACGCCAGGCGTTCGACGTCGCCCACGTCGAGCCAGACGCCGCGCAACTGGTGCCTGGGGTCACAGCCGGAGGAGCACAAGGCGAGGTCCAGGCGATGGCCTCGGTCTCGACCACCTCGTCACCGGTCTCCCACGCGATCCGCGCGTGCACAGTGATCGGCGGGCGGGCATCGGTGAAGCCCTGCGGCGCGGCGTGGCCGTTGGCGATCGGCACTTGTCCTCATCCCACGCTCGGGGCTCGAACGTGGTCATCTGTCACTCAGATGGCCACGGGTAGAGCGATCCGAGTCGGACCGTGCTCGGCCGACCGGCATCGTCAAAGACGACATCACCGTCCTGATGCGACCCATTGGCGTGAGCGATCGAAGCGAGCACCAGGGCTGTCGTACGTCGGTCGTTGCCGGTGACGTCGTCGGAGAGGTTGACGCGCTCCTGGCCGATGAGCGAGGCGGCGAGCCGGACGATCCGCTGCTCACCACCTGACCAGGCGCCGCTGCCGTCAAGTAGCACGTCGACGTCGAGCCACGCGCGTTCGCCGTCATCGTGAACCCAGGGAGCATCGTCGTAGATCGCCTTGTCATGGCGGATCAGTAGCTCGACACCGGCCTCGACCGGGTAGATCCCTCTCGCCCAAACTCGTAGCCGCTCGGCGACGGTGTTGGTCGTGGTCGTCACGGGATTCTCCTGTTCTCCGGCCCAAACCTCACACCAGCCACTGACATCGACCAGTCCTCAGTTCGCGGCGTCCGTGTAGACCCATTTACAGATCGGCGATCCGTCCCGCTAAGCCCGAGAGCTCTGAGGGGTGCTGCCAGGCCGCATGCCCCGGCCGTGTACGACACTGGGCAAGCAGGCGTCCGGGTTCGTCAATGGGTGCAGCCGTACTCGTGTACGGCATGGGTCCGGTGCCGCGAGCCGCAGCGTGGCACGCTGCTGCCGTTCCGGTCTCGCAGCTGGCTCACGGACGCGATCGTCGGTCACCCGCTTCTGTGCTTTCACGCGGCCGGACCCGATCCGGAATCTACTGAGCCGCTTGACGGGCGCGCGTCACCCAGAGCGCGTAGGCGACGCACCTCCTCGGCGGTCGTGTCGAGAAAGATCGCCACCCGGCCCAGCTTCTCCCCCAGGTCGAGCAACGTCCGGACGTGAAGGCTCATCTCCACCTCGACATCGGCGATCTTCTCGCGAAGCACGTCGCGCTTGTCGCTGAGGTCGAAGTAGCCGGCTGCAGCTTGCTCCCGCTCAGCGTCGCACCTCTCGCGCTCGGCGTCCAACAGAATGCGCTGCTGCTTCGCTCGCTGCCTAGCTGCCATCTTCGGCACTACTGCTACCACGGTGCCCTGCCCTTCGTGTCGTATCCGTTCCCCTACGCCCCGTTACACACATGCCCGAGGCAGCGCCGACGCGATGTCGATACGTACAGACCTGACTTCCCACCGGGGCTGAACCAACCCCTTGGAGGATCAGCAGACCGCGCGGCCGGAACCTAGCGACGCTCACCATCGCGTGCACGCGCTATGGGCGGAACTCCTCGGCACATCCAGCTGCGGGAAACCCACTGGCATCGTCCCCACGTCGACTGCAGCGCAGTTCGAGTTCGGCAATGGCACTCGGGCCAGCGCCTTCATCCGGAACCTGCCACTGAGGGATCCAACTCGCGGCTCCCGTCAACCGACCCCAGAATGTGGGGAACATAGCGGCGCCGCGACCGCGAACTCGCAACTGCACGCAGCCGCGTCAAACAGCAGCACCGATGCCCGCGCCCGAGCCACCCATTCCGCGACGGCGGCTCAGGATTCTTGAGACGTCTGTGCCCAACACACCTCTTGCACCTCTGTGAGAGGGCCACGTATCGGTATCAGGTGGCTGACACGGGCGGGTGCGTGGTGGGTAGTGATGATGACGATCCACGCACTGCATTCGGGCAACGGGTATGAGTACCTGACCCGGCAGGTGGCGCGTGGTGACGAGATCCGCCCCAAGGGTGAGTCGCTGACCTCCTACTACAACGCCCACGGCAACCCGCCCGGGCGGTGGGTGGGCAGCGGCCGGGAGGCGATGCGGGTCGGCGGGACCGTGACAGCGGATCAGATGTTGAACCTGTTCGGCACCGGCTATCACCCAGACAACCAGGCGCAGCTGCTTGGGCGCCCGTTTCATCGCCGGCGTACGTGGGAGGACGATCCGTACCTGACGGCATTGGACCGAGCCTTCGCTGCCTTCGCCGAGGAAAACGACCGAGCACCGCGAGCTGGGGCGGAACGCGACCGGCTGCGGTGGCAGGTGGCCACTGAGATCGTGCGGCAGAACCTCGAGGGTGCCGAGCCCAGCGAGCCCGAGGTGGCGCGGTACTTGGCTGGGCGTACGCGGACCGACCGGGAGGGTGTCTCGGGGTTCGATCTGGTGTTCACACCACCGAAGTCGGTGTCGGTATTGTGGGGGCTTGCCGACGCCGAAACGCGTGAGCAGGTCAGCCAAGCGCACGCCCAGGCGTGGCAGGCGACACTGGCCTGGATCGAGCAAGAAGCTGCCGTCACCCGCACCGGCAAGGGCGGGTTGAAGCAGGTCAACACCAAGGGCCTGACGGCAGCGGCTTTCGACCATCTGGACTCCCGGGCAGGGGACCCGAACCTGCACACCCACGTGGCGGTCTCGGCCAAGGTGATGGGACACGACGGCAAGTGGCGCAGCCTGGATGCCCGGGTGCTGTTCGCTCTGACCGTCGCTGCGTCCGAGCGGTACAACGCGCTGGTCGAGGAGCAGCTGGTGCAGCGCCTGGGTGTGGAGTTCGAGGCAACGACGCGCGCCGGTGCGAAGGTGCCGGTGCGGGAGGTCGCGGGCGTGGGTGCGGACCTGGTGGAGCTGTTCTCCCAGCGACGCCGCGCGATCACGGCTTCCTACAACGACATGGTCGCTCAGTACCGCGCCAAGCACGGCCACGAGCCACCTCGCACCGAGCAGTACCGGCTCGCGCAGGAGGCGACGTTGGCCACTCGGATGGAGAAGGAAGCAGCACGGCCGCTGGACGAACGAGTCATCGACTGGCAGGCCCGAGCAGCCGCCGCCCTGGGCTCGCCGGAGGCACTGCAGGAGCGGTTGCGTCGCATCCTCGAGCGGGCACCGAAGCGGGCCGACACGAGCCTGGACAAGGACGCCATCGCGACTGAGGCTGCTGCCACTGTGCTGGAGCTGCTGGGCCGACGGCGCGCGGTCTGGAACGATTTCAACGTGCTGGCCGAGGCCACCCGTGTGGTGCGGGCGCAGCCCGCGGTGCGGGATGGCCTGTGGTCGGTCACCGACGCGGCGCAGGCCGTGACGCAGGCATGCCTGGGCCAGTCGGTGCGGCTGACGGTGCCCGATGAGATGGCGGCACCGGCCGCGCT